>CAXMTM010000130.1:0-6036 GCA_964196385.1 Arenicellales bacterium | reverse complement strand
CTTGAGCAGATTCTGGAAATCGGCTCGATTGCCCACACGACGTCCACCATCGAGGTCGGTGACGTTGGGCGGGCTGGCAACGGAGCCGAATGCCACGGTGTCGCCACCGATAGAGATGGTGCGTTCAGGGTTACGTGGGGTGATGGTGAACCTGGCCGGGGCCTTGCCGACCTGCTCCATGACGAACGCGCGGTCCATGCGGACACGATCCGAGTCCGGATCCACATCACACCCCGCCGATGCCAGGGTCGATTTAGCTTCACCGTTCAGGAAATCGATGCCGATCTCTTCAAGGATACGCATGGCGGTATCGTGCACCCGCTCCAATCCATCCGCATCCAGGGGTTCCGTTGGTGGGTCCACGTACTGCAATTGGCGCCACGGCAATTGCTCCATAACCGGCCTGTCCGGTCTAACCCGGCGCGGGCGCCTGCTACGCCGCCTGGAGGAATCTGTTGCGTCGTTCAATTTGATCTCTCCGCTCCGGGATGGTGCTTAGGTACTCAAATCCAGCACCACCTTGCAGGCCTTTCCCTCATTCAATTCAGCAAAACCCTGCTCGAATGATTCGAAGGGAAGGTGGTGGGTGATGACTGCACTTACATCCAGACCGCTGCCCAGCATGGCGATCATCTTGTGCCAGGTGTCGTACATTTTACGGCCATATATCCCCTTGAACGTGATGCCCTTCAAAACGACTTTGCTGAGGTCTATGGATATGGGTTCGGGGAACAGTCCCAGCAACGCGACCTTGCCGCCGTTATTCATGCAGTCGACCATGCCGGTAAGCGCCGCCGCGCTGCCGGACATTTCCAGCCCCACGTCGAACCCTTCCCGCATGCCGAGATCCGCCATGACTCGTGCCGCATCGAATTCTTTAGCGTCCACGCCGCGGCTCGCCCCCATTTTCTCGGCCAGCTTCAACCGGTCCTGCTTGACATCGGTAATGACGATGTGGCGCGCGCCCGCGTGCCGCGCCACCGCCGCCGCCATCAGGCCGATGGGGCCCGCGCCGGTGATCAACACGTCCTCGCCGACCAGGTCGAATGACAACGTGGTGTGAACCGCGTTTCCCAGTGGATCCAGTATGGAGGCAATCTCGTCCGAAATTGTTACAGGGATCTGGTAGGCGTTCTGTGCGGGTATCACCAGGTAATCGGCAAAAGCGCCGGCGCGGTTGACACCGACGCCCTGGGTATTGCGGCACAAATGCCGCCGGCCGGCCCGGCAATTGCGGCACACACCGCAAACGATGTGGCCTTCACCGGACACCCGGTCGCCCACTGCGATCGCTGTTACCTCGCTACCGATGCCTTCAACGACGCCAACGTATTCGTGCCCGACCACCACCGGCACCGGTATGGTTTCCTGCGCCCATTTATCCCAGTTGTAGATATGCACGTCGGTACCGCATATCGCAGCGTGCTGTATTTTTATCAACACGTCGGTCGGCCCGGGTTCAGGTTTGGCAACCTCCCCCAACCACAACCCGGGTTCTCTTTTCGATTTTATGATCGCTTTCATCAGTTACTCTGGATCTTTTTCTTCGCCTCTTCCCTTTTCTTTTGCTTGTGCACGATCAGCGTGTAAGCGATATAGTACTTGTAGATATTGCTCACATACTGCGTCGTTTCGCGCCCGATGCGCTTGGCGGAGATCACTTCCACGTTTCCGAACCAGACGTTGGGATCGAGTCCGCTGTCGGCGGCCTCCTTGCGCAGTTTTGCCACCCTGGCAGGCCCTGCGTTGTAGGCGGCAAACGAGAACAGGGCCTGGTTGAGCTTGTCGATTTCGGGGTCATTGAAATAACGGTCGCCCAGAAACCTCAGATACTTGGTTCCCGCGTGGATGTTGTCATCGATCTTGCCAATATCCGGAATAGCGACATTCGGGTCTTTCGCGGTCGAGGGTAAAATCTGCATGACACCGATGGCACCGGCCGGGCTGCGTACGCTATGATCCAGACGGGACTCCTGATAACCCAGTGCAGCCAGTATCAACCAGTCGAAGTCGTACTTGTCAGCGTATTTGATGAACATTTCCAGAGTCGCATGGAATTTTGCAATTTCCTTTGCCGTGGTGGGGTTTTTTACCCACTTGTTGTCTTTGAGGTAACGCTTGAGCAGAATGTTGCCCAACAATGTGCCTTTCTTGACGGTTTTGATGAACTCGTTGGAGATGGCCTTGAGCTTCGGGCTGTCTTTTCGTATGGCCCAGGCGATTTCACCGCCTTCCCGCACTACAATGTCGGAATGCACCTTTATATTTTTAAAAATGTCCTTCCAGAACGCCGCTTTGTGGCTGTCGACAATAATCATGGGGATCAGCCCGGCGTCGACCATTTCCAGCAGATCACTGTCTTCCAGGTAGGGGTCCGCGGCCACCAGATCGATGGGCTCCAGGTCACGGGACTCGAAATCCGCGTTTAGCTTTGTCAGGCTTTGGTAGTAGCTGCTGGATTCACGCGCGTGGACGGTCTGTCCGGCCAGGTCGTCGATGGTTGTTATCTCGGCAGCGTCCGGCCCGGTAACCAGTTCCTCCATGACGCCCGAATATCCCGGGTCGGTGAAATCGACGAGTTCCTGGCGATCTTCGGTGATGGTCAGGTTGGCCACGGCGATATCGCCATAACCGTCAATTAGCATGGGCAGCAACTGATCGCGCGGGACCGGGATATACACCATGTCCATTTTGCGGGCGCCCAGTTTATATTTTTCGTTGATGAACTTCTCGAAGTGCTGCATACCCTCGTAGGTTATGCCCCTTTGTGTCGCGCCATCCAGGAAGTACATCATTTTGTTGTATACCACGAGGACGCGTATCTGGCGGCGCTCCAGCATAGCGTCGAAGTCACCGCTTAATGCCTCGAAATTAGCTATCCCTCCCGCCGCCCCTGCCGGCTTGCTGGCCAGCAGAACAAAAATGATCAGGAGCAAAAAACCAGCAGCGGGCACCAGAACCAAGGCCCATCGAAGCGGTGCCGGATATAACATTTGTTTCACCTTTGATTGCGATTATCTGATTTGGACTGGCGATTATCTGAAAGTTCGTGCCGGGGCAAGCAGGCTAGCGGATAACAATCCCCAATGCTACACTCCCGCGCAAAGAAACACGCCAAAAGTTGGAACATAACATGAAATTCACCCCGGAAAGGTCGATCCTGGCAGCCGTTTTCTCCCTCATTTTTACCCTCCCGGCTTTTGCTCAGGAGAACGCCGGTTCGTCCGATACCACTTCCGCTCCTGAAGCAACCAAGGCTGAAAAGGCCCAGCAAAGTCTGACAAATGTTGTGCAGCGCAGCGCCAACAGCATCGACAACTTTTTCAGCACCGACCGGCATATGTGGGGAGAAAACAAGACCCGTGTGACACTGCGCGGAAATGCAGACTATCTGGACAGTCACGGTTGGGAATTCAGCCCGGAGATCAAGTTTTTCCTCGCCCTGCCGGGCCTGAACGATCGCCTGAGAGTGGTGGCCAATGACGATGACGACGAGGGTGCGGCCGATGGCGGCGCCGGTGACGACACCGATTCCACCCTGGCGTTGCGTTACGTTGGCAAGGTCACCAAGAAATACGGGATCACCATCGACCTCGGCGTCTCGACCCGCGGCGACCCGACCGCTCAGGGCTTCGTCCGCGCCAACCTGTTTCGAAACTGGAAACTTGGCAAGACATGGGACGGGCGCCTGGAAAACCGGCTGTACTGGTATACGGACTCCCAGTTGCGCAACGATTTCAGGTGGTATTTCGAGAAGCGCATCAACGACAAATTCTTCTTCCGCTCGCGTACCAGGCTGGACTACCAGCAAGACAAGGACAGCGACGTGTATCCTACGCAGACGTTCACCCTGTTCCAGCAGATCAACAACCGCACCGCCCTCGCCTATGAACTGATTGCTCAGGAAAAATTCTTTGACGATTCTCCCTATGACACCAGTGAAATCCTGAATCCGGATGAAAGGTACACCCACTACCAGGCTCGTTTGCGCTTTCGCCGGAACGTGGGCTACCCGTGGCTGTTCTATGAAATATGGCCCGTTGCCGCATGGACCGAGGAAAGGGACTACGAATTCACCCCGGCCATTCGCTTCCGACTCGAGATTGTGCTGGGGGATCCGCCCAAGACCACCAGGCTGGGGATGAACTGAATCCGGTAAAACCCCACAGGCTACCCGATTCTCCCGCTGCCTCTCCCGGCATTATCACGGTGATGGGTATCGACCCATTGCGAAACTTGCCCGAAAATAGAACTTTATCCGGCTGTCGCGGGTCTTATGTCTGACGACACATCCATGCACATGGCTGACGCAACGTAGATAACGACACCATGGGTCCCAGTCGGCGCAAATGGCCTTACCTGCTCGCTGCCATTGTCCTCACAGCGGTGCTTGCTTACCCGGTGGTGGGCAACATCCTGCTCTATTCCGGTGCCCTCGAACAAATCATCAGCAAAAACCCCGGGAAACTCAAAGCAGCCTGGTCCCGTGCATGGACGCTGTGGCCCGGCGAGATCAACGTCGAGGATTTTCGGCTCGACATCCATACCAGGAAAAATCGCATCCTGATCGATATCGACCAGGGCATCGTTCAGCTCAATCTGCTGTCGCTGATTGAAAAAACCGTCGACATCGTCAGCGCCGATGTCGATGGCCTCAAGGTATCTCACACCAAGCTGGCCACGACCGGGACAACCGGCAGTACAACGACTAGTCCCGCCGGGAAATCGGAACCGACCGCCGATGAGGGAACGCAAAGCAATGCGGCTACCGATCCCACAGGTTCGAAATCGAAAAAGAAGCCCTGGATCATCGACCTCAAAGGCATTTCCGCGAAAAACCTGCGACAGGTGCAGTTCAACCAACTCAAGCTGGTCGGGGAAGGGGAACTGAGTGAATTTGTAATGCGCCTCGTAACCAAGGGCGGGCCGCTGCGTATAGATGCGCTCAAGTTCACTATGAAAGTTGATGTATCCTCCGACCCTGGCGATGACGATTCCCGGTTTGCCCAGCTCAGCGCCGATATACGATTGTCGGAAAATATCCCCAAGCAGAACAAAGGCAGAAAACTTCTTAAGTTTATTTCAGGACGCATCGAAGTGGCCGGCGGCGCCAGCAGTATTCAATTCATCAGCGCGTTACTGGGCGACAAATACAGTTTGAGCGTATCCGGCGGTGGCCGGCTCGACATGCTCGCCATTGTCGAGTCCGGCGAATTGATGGACGGCAGCCGAATCAATTTCAACTCCAACAGGCTGGAAACAGATTTTCTTAACCTGCACGCGAGAGGGGCCGGGGAGATTGTCGGCGCCGTCGACAACAGCCGGGGAAATCCGGTAAGTTTCAATATTCGGGTCCACGATTTCACTCTCAACCGCCGGGGCGTCCCGAATCCCTACATGGAAGGGGCTGACCTGTCCGTGGAGCTTAAGGCCCAACGGTTCTACCTGGACAAGGATATGGATGGAGGCCAGCTCTTTGTGCATTTCCCGGATTCCATCATAAGGGATCTCACCGACTACAACCGGTTCATACCCAAACAGGCCAACGTAGAGATCCTCGGGGGCGAAGGCCGCCTGCGGGGAACCATGTCCATACTGGGCGACAGCGGTCACATCAACATGGAACTCGATGGATCCGACGTCGAGCTGGATGTCAGCGGCACCCGTATCCGATCCGATCTCAGGTTTGTTACCAATCTCGCCGAAGGCAGCTACGGTGATAAGAGCTACAACCTTGCCGGCACCTATTTCCGGATGGAAAACACCCGTCTGTCCAGGGATGATGAAACAACCAAAGACGGCTGGTGGGGAGAAATCAGAGTCGAAAAAGGCGATCTGATCTGGACCGAACCGATGGATATCGATGCCGAGATGGGGATCAAGATGCGCGATACCGAGCCGCTCCTCGCTCTGCTTAGCGACGCCAAAAAGAAAAAATCCTTCCTCGATAAAATCTTGACCATCAAGAACGTCGAAGGCAGGCTCGGCATTCAGACCAATGAAAAGGATATCATCCTGGACCCCATACTCATCAAC
>CAXMTM010000129.1:0-11789 GCA_964196385.1 Arenicellales bacterium | reverse complement strand
TGCACTTCCACCAGGATTAATTTACGGACGTGTTGCAGAATTTCGTGGACATTGACAGCGCTGTGGTTGATCGGTTTGTAAGAACCCATCATCCGGTCAACGAGGTTCCTCAATCGATCCGCCTCGTGGATGATGATGCGGGTGTACTGCTTGCTGTCACGGTCAGAGAGTTCGCGCTCCAGTAGCTGGGCGGCCCCGCGCAGTCCCCCCAGCGGGTTTTTTATCTCGTGGGCCAGTCCACGCACGACATCCCGGCTGGCATTGTACTGATCTTCACGATTTTGGTCCCGCGCCAGGTTGAGAAAAGCGTCGACCCGGGATAACTCGATGACCACGCTGTCACCCTGCATCGCTGTTAACGGCGTGACGCTCAGGTCTACTTTGATGCGGCGGCCCGGGTCGATGCACAGGGCAACATCGTAAGCCGACACCGGTTGCCGGGTGGATTGCGCCTTGACCACCGGCTGCAATAATGTTTCGGGTTCCACCGGCAACAGGCTGGACAGTGGGCGCCGGTGCGCTTGCCCGGCGCTGATCCCGAACATCGTTTCGCCCGCCGGATTTATGGTTACCACCCTGAGTTGCTCATCGCAGGTCAATATGGCGGTATTGAGCCGGTCGAGGATCGACTGGGCCTCAAATTCAGGGCCCATAATGTGGGGGTCTGATCGAGGGCCTCAGCGCACTAATAGTGCAAACCTGTCCGTGACGCTGCCCGCAGGGGAGAGCGCCACGGTCGCCGGTCGTCAGTTACTGTAGTACATGTCGAACTCTATGGGATGAGATGACATTCTCAGGTTCGTCACTTCCTCCATTTTGAGTTCTATGTAGGCATCTATGGTATCGTCCGTTAAGACACCGCCCGCCTTGAGGAATTCCCGATCCTTGTGCAGAGCATCGAGGGCAATGTCCAGTGAATGTGCCACGGTCGGGACCTTGGCTTCCTCTTCCGGAGGCAGGTCGTACAAGTCCTTGTCGAAGGAATCCCCTGGATGGATTTTGTTCTGAATACCGTCCAGACCCGCCATCAACATTGAAACAAATGTGAAATACGGGTTGCCAACCGCATCAGGAAACCGGATTTCCACCCGTCGACCCCTGGGGTTTATGACGTGTGGTATGCGGCACGATGCCGACCGGTTGCGGGCCGAGTATGCCAACAAGACCGGTGCCTCGAAACCGGGCACTAATCGTTTGTAGCTGTTCGTGGTGGCATTGGTGAAGGCGTTGATGGCACGTGCGTGCCTGAAGATGCCGCCGATGTAATACAACGCGGTTTCGCTCAGTCCCGCGTATTCATCCCCGCTGAACATGTTCTCCCCGTTCTTGAACAAAGACTGGTGGACGTGCATGCCGCTGCCATTGTCACCGACCAGCGGTTTGGGCATGAAAGTTGCCGTTTTGCCATGCTGGTGGGCGACGTTGTGTACGCAGTACTTGTAGATCTGAAGTTCGTCTGCTTTACGAACAAGGTCATTGAACGTCATACCTATTTCACACTGTCCGGCGGTGCCCACTTCATGATGGTGGACTTCGATATCGAGACCCATCTCGGTCATGGCCAGGCACATGGCAGAACGGATATCCTGCAAAGAGTCTACCGGTGGCACAGGAAAATAACCGCCTTTCACACCGGGTCGGTGTCCCACGTTGCCTCCTTCGTAGATTTTCCCGGTATTCCAGGAAGACTCAGCGGAGTCGATCTCATAAAAGGCACCGCTTATGTCCACGTTCCAGCGCACGTCGTCGAACACGAAGAATTCGGCCTCCGGGCCGAAATATGCGGTGTCCGCTATCCCGGTTGATTTGAGGTATGCCTCGGCACGTTTCGCGATAGACCGGGGGTCCCGCTCGTATCCCTGCATGGTGGCGGGTTCGACCACGTCGCAACGCAGGAGCAGGGTTCGATCCTGCATGAACGGATCCATAACCGCGCTATTGCTGTCCGGCATCAGGATCATGTCCGAATCATTTATCCCCTTCCAGCCGGCAATGGAGGAGCCGTCGAACATTTTGCCGTCTTCGAACGATGATTCTTCAATAACGTGAGCCGGCACGGACATGTGCTGCTCCTTGCCCTTGGTGTCGGTGAACCGGAAGTCTATGAACTGGATCTTTTCGTCCTGAATCATCTTTAATACATCAGCGGCAGACATTTTATTTTCCTCTTGAGATCTGAAGTGTTTAGTACAGAACCAACCCTACGCAGAATTCATGCCAACCTGTGGGGCAGTGACAAACTCGCGTCAGCGCACGGAAGTTCGCCGGTCTGAAATTGGATTTATGCACTATTATAATGCAATTTATACACAAAACGCACTATCTTGGTGCATACAAGGAGCCTGTCCGAGAATAGAGAGCCTACTGCGGAAAAGCCCTTTTGGCCCCTTTTCCCGCTCCTTTTCGTCGAATATGAATAACTATTCTCCTCAAATGATCGAAAAAATGGACTCAAAAGGGCTTCCCCTCGCTACGGCTTCTATTCTCGGACAGGCTCCTGGGACTTACATACCCGGATTTTTATTCGGCATTCTTCTACCGTTTGTTCGTGGCCGGTGACCACGTGGCCATGAACCCGGCACCAGGCGGGGACATCGTGTAACGTCCCCGGGTCCGTGGCCAGCACCAGCAGTTCGTCTCCATCATTCAGGGTATCGATCTTTTGCTGGGTACGAATCACCGGCAATGGGCACATCAGATTGCGTGCGTCGACGACGTGCCCGCTCACAGGAGCCAGGCCTCGGGGACTTCATCGGCGCCGAACGGTTTTACGTTGAATTGGTGTTCAAGGCCCCCAGGCTCGGTCGCCCTGACAGTGACACGGGTCTGTTTTTTACCCGCGCTGTAACGCGCCGTAACGCGGGCTGCAATTTCGAGTTCTTCACGGCAAGCAGTACCGTCAATCAGGGTCAGGGGCCCGGAATATTCCTGCACTAAGAGATGGGTAAATTTTTTACGATAACCCATCAGGAAGTTCGTCTCTCCTTCATCCCGTGACACAATCATCTTGAAGTGGGGCCGGGGCCTGATGTGGCGGCCTATCTTGAGCAACATGATGTCGTCGAATTCATAGTTTCTCCGGCCGCGCGCCTGCCATAGATCACGCAGTTTATTGCTGTAATGGACATCGGTTAGAAAACAGCAACCGCCCGAGGGCTGGGCATAGTTCGAAATATCGAACCGGCGGGCCATATCTATCTGGGCTCCGCGCCCGCGTCCCGTAATGGCGCCCAGTTTGTCTCGACTCACCCAGCCTTCTTGCTCCGGGCGTGTGGGCGGCAGCACGTTGGCGCTGAGCGGGCGCAGAAGCCGATCGAAGGCCCCGGATTCCCGCGCCACCACAGGCATGGCGGCTTTGCGCTGTGACATGGGTCTTTGCCCCACCACTTCTCCGGTAATAATGAAATCGAACCCGTTCGCCTCCATCCATTGCCTGGCTTTGCCCACCATGAACCCCTTGCAATCCAGACAGGGGTTAAGGTTGGCGCCGTAACCATGTTTTGGGTTGATGACGATGTCCTTGTATTCTTCGATGACATCGATAATGTGCAGTTTGATACCGAGCTGCTCCGCTACCCATAGGGCGTTGTTTCTCCTCGGTTTGGCGCGGTGGCTGTTGCGGATGGCGTGGGTGTGTCCTTCCACGCAGAATCCCGTGAAGAAATTCAACCCTTCGACGTGGACGCCCTGGTCGAGTATCAGTCTGGCGGCGAGCATCGAATCCAACCCACCGGAGATCAACGCGACCGCCCTGCGTTGCCGGGGAATATCCATATCGCAATGATCGTTCATGGTTAGGGGGAAAAACAAAGGGGCCCGTAGACGGGCCCCTTTGATTTTACACCTCAGGCATTCAAGCCTGCTCCTCCTCGGTGACCTGGGCATCCGCCCTGTCAGCGGACCGCACCTTATACCAAATCCGGTTTTCTGTCTAACACTTTTGAGTTCGTCCTTTCGGTTTAGCCGGGGATTCTTAAAAAGGCCTTTTAAATCAACACTCAGGGTATAATCCACGCAAATTCCCAAAAAGTCCGTGCACAGCCGTTACAGTGGTGTTGTGGTTGTGCCAACCACAACACCACTGTCTTGCCCGGGGTTATTGAGAGTTTACTAATCGACGGCCCCGGCATTAGTGTGTCAAGCCCTGAAGCAACTTTTATCGATGACATTTCAAGAACTAATACTTACCCTGCAGCACTATTGGGCGGAACAGGGCTGTGTGCTGCTGCAACCCTATGACATGGAAGTTGGTGCCGGCACGTTCCATCCTGCAACCTTCCTGGGGGCGGTCGGCCCTGAGCCCACCAGAGCCGCTTATGTACAGCCATCCCGGCGCCCTACGGACGGACGCTATGGTGACAACCCCAACCGGCTGCAGCATTACTACCAGTTTCAGGTGGTCCTGAAGCCATCTCCCCTGGAATTTCAGGACCTGTATCTGGGTTCCCTGGCCAGGCTGGGTATTGATTTTTTAACCGATGATGTCCGATTTGTGGAGGATGACTGGGAGTCACCGACCCTGGGGGCATGGGGCCTGGGCTGGGAAGTCTGGCTCAATGGGATGGAAGTCAGCCAGTTTACATATTTTCAGCAGGTCGGCGGCCTGGACTGTCGACCTGTCACCGGGGAAATCACCTATGGCCTGGAGCGTATCGCTTTGTATCTGCAGGGGGTGGATAGTGTCTACGACCTGGTCTGGACCACTGGCTTCACCTATGGCGATATCTACCACCAGAATGAGGTCGAACAATCGAAGTTTAATTTCGAACACGCCGGAGTCGATGAGTTGTTTCGCCATTTTGAGGATCACGAAAGGGAGTGTGAATACCTGACCAAAACGGGATTGCCTTTACCGGCCTATGACAAGGTGCTCAAGGCGTCACACACTTTCAACCTGCTTGACGCCCGACATGCCATTGGTGTCACTGAGCGGGCGCGATACATTGGGCGAGTCAGGGCGATGGCGCGCGCGGTTGCAGAGGGCTATTACCGTAATCGGGAACAACTCGGTTTCCCGCGCGGTGGACGCCATGCCTGACATCGATTGCGCAAACCTGCTGGTCGAGATCGGCACCGAGGAGCTACCGCCGAAGGCGCTGCGCAAGTTGGGGGAGACGTTCGCCACCGGCTGCACCGCGGCCCTTGAAAAAGCACAGCTCGTACCGACGCATAACTCCTTCAAGTGGTTCGCTACGCCCCGCCGACTGGCCCTGTGGGTCCCCGGTGTCAGGAGCAGGCAACCTGATCAGATTAATGAACGCCGGGGCCCGGCTGTGGCGGCGGCATTCGACGGCGAAGGCAACCCGACCCGGGCGGCGCTCGGCTTCGCCACGTCTTGCGGTGTTGGCATTGACAGTCTGCAACGCAGTAACACTGCCAAGGGTGAGTGGCTGGTTTATCGCCTGCAACAAACAGGCGAACCAGCGAGTAAGCTGGTCCCCGATTGCATAGATCAGGCCATCAGGCAGCTGCCCATACCAAAACGCATGCGCTGGGGTGATCTGGAATCCGAGTTCGTCCGCCCCGTCCACTGGCTGGTGGTACTGCATGGTGAAAACATCATCGAAGCAGAACTTTTGTCGGTATCGTCGGGAAGAACGACCCGCGGGCACCGCTTCCATTGCCCACAACCTCTGCCTTTGAAAAACGCTGACCTGTACGAGCAGGTACTGCTGGATCCAGGATTTGTGGTGGCCGATTTCGAAGCACGCAAACGGCGTATCGAATCCCAGGTGCAGGACCTGGCCAGGGACAAGGCGGGCATCGCCAGCCTGGATGACGATGACTTGCTGGAGCAGGTCACCGGCCTCGTAGAATGGCCAGACGCCCTGATCGGTACGTTTGACCGTGAATTTCTGAACATGCCCGACGAAGTCCTCGTCTCTTCTATGCGTGACCATCAGAAGTACTTCAATTTGTCCGGGGCGAAGAACGGTTTGTTACCTTATTTTATCACCGTCAGCAACATCGCCAGTGCTTCGCCGGACAGAATCCGTCAGGGCAACGAAAGGGTGCTGATGGCCAGGCTCGCCGATGCCCGGTTCTTCTGGGATTCGGACCGGAAAATCACCCTCGAGCGGCATGGCGCCAGACTGGACCAGGTCCTGTTCCACCGTAAACTGGGAAGCGTAGCCGATAAGGTGGACCGGCTGAAGGATCTGTCGCGTTTTGTTGCACCTTTGTGTGGTGCTGATCCCGATCAGTGCCTGGTGGCGGCAGGCCTGGTCAAGGCTGATCTGGTTACCGATATGGTCGGTGAGTTTCCCGATCTGCAGGGCGTTATGGGATATTATTATGCACGCCATGACGGTGAAGAAGAGGAGGTTGCGCAAGCCTGCAGCGATCACTATTTGCCCAGGTTTTCCGGGGATGCGCTGCCCCGCTCCCCAGTCGCAACGGTCATCGCCCTGGTCGATCGCGTCGACTCACTGGTGGGGATTTTCGCGGCAGGTGAAGTGCCAAGCGGAGACAAGGACCCCTTTGCCCTGCGCCGGGCCGCACTGGGTGTATTGCGGCTGTTGATCGAGGGCAACCTCGCCGTGGATTTGAAGGAACTGCTTGCCGTATCCGCCGAGGCTTACAGGAGCAATGGCGCGAAAGTGGACCCCGATCCGCAAACTGTCGATCGACTCTATGATTTTATTGCAGACAGGTTGCAGGCCTACTACGTGGACCAGAACTTTGGTGTGGATGAGATCGCATCCGTGGCCGCGGCCGGGCCCACCATGCCGTCCGACTTTGATCGACGGTTGCGGGCGGTGGCCAGGTTTCGCCAGCTCGATTCCGCCGCTAACCTGGCGGCTGCCAACAAGCGAATCAGAAATATTCTGCGTAAGGCCGAAGCCGGGGTAGCGGAAAATTTTGATCTGAAACTGGTCAGAGACCCGGCTGAAAAGAATCTGGCGGACAGATTGGGGGAGATCGACCTGAGTGTTCAGGAGTGCTTTGATACTGCACGATACGAAACCGGACTGGAACAACTGGCCTCTTTAAGAGAGCCCGTGGACCGGTTCTTCGATGAGGTTATGGTGATGGTGGAAGACGAATCATTGCGCAACAACCGTCTGGCGCTGTTGAACCGGGTGCAGCGCATGTTCCTGCGTGTTGCGGATATCTCTTTGCTGCAGGATCCCGCGGCAAAACAACAGGGGGTTGTGTGCTGATGAAATCGCGAAGCGCGCCTGACCCGGAATCCTATAAGGCCATGCTGAGTGCGGTGCAGGCCTTTCACGACAAACACCGTTTCAAGGAGGCGGGGGGCGAAGATCTGCCATACCGTGTTGCATTGATGGCTGAGGAATTAGGAGAAATCTCCGCCTGTGTAACCAAAGGCAGGGGGAAAAACTGCCTGGCGGAGGAGTGCGCGGACCTGTTTATTTTGCTGCTGGGCACCGCGATTGCGGCCGACCTGGATTTGAAGCAGGCATTCTGGAACAAAATGGCGGTACTGGATAAGCGCAGCGCCCGTTTAATTGACGGTCGGATCCGGGTTTCCGAGTTCGACCGGGAAGCGGAGAGATAAGCAGTGCGCCTGCTGGTTCTCGATCGTGACGGTGTAATCAACGAAGATTCGGATCAATATATAAAATCACCGGAAGAATGGGTGCCGATACCCGGCAGCCTTGAGTCCATTGCCAGACTGTGCCGAGCGGAATACCGCATCGTAATCGTTACCAATCAGGCGGGGATAGGGCGCGGCTTGTTCACGCTGGATATGCTGAACCGGATACATGCGCGGATGCTGGAGCATATCCACCAGAAGGGTGGTGAAATCGATGCCGTTATGTTTTGCCCCCATGACCCTGTGCAAAACTGCCTTTGTCGAAAACCCAGGCCCGGCATGTTACTGGAATTGGCGGAGCGTCTGAAAATTAATCTGAATGAGGTTCCGGTGATCGGCGACTCGGCAAGGGATCTGCAAGCCGCGCGCGCTGCCGGGGCGTTACCCGTACTGGTTAGAACCGGTAACGGCATGGAAACCGCCGAAACGTTGTGCGGGGACGAGTCGCTCAAGGATGTTCCGGTATTCGATGACCTCGCGGCATTCACCAACGATTTTCTCCGTAACAGCCGCCGCCGGCTCTGAACCACTGGTTGGGTGGGCCAGTGTTGTGCTAGTTTTTCTCAGATCATTACTGTTCCTGACCGGCCAGGTCGTCACCATCGTACTGTATACCCCGGTCGTGTTCGCCGTGTACCCGCTGAACCCGATCACTCGCTCCAGGATCATCGCCGCTTGGGCGCACTTTATAGTCTGGTGGTTGAAGTTTACCTGTGGTCTTAGTCACGAATTGACCGGGGCTGAAAACATTCCACGGCAGCCCTGCGTGATCCTTTCCAAGCATCAGTCCGCGTGGGAGACCATCGCATTCCAGACAATTTTCCCGCCCCAGGCATGGGTTCTCAAGCAGGAACTTTTGAGGATTCCCGTTTTTGGCTGGGCGCTGGCTGTGTCGCAACCCATTGCGATCGATCGCCGGGGGGGTAGAAAAGCCCTGGAGAGCGTCGTTAAGCAGGGCATTGACAGGCTGGAAAACGGCAGGTTCGTTGTCGTTTTTCCGGAGGGGACCCGCATGGCATCCGGCGAAAAGGGCCGCTATAACCCCGGCGGCGCAATGTTGGCGGTCAAGGCAAAATCGGGAGTGCTCCCGGTAGCCCATAATGCCGGGGAGTTCTGGCCCCGCCGGCGTTTTTTAAAAAAACCAGGGGTGATACGGGTTGTTGTAGGTCCGATGATTCCGAGCGAGGGTAAACGTGCCAAGCAGGTCAGTGAGGAAGCCGGGCAGTGGATCGAGGAGACCATGCAGCATCTCGCCAGCCGGTGAGCAACGCCGGCCAGTAAGTCTTACTGGCTGATTTCGCTGCACATTGATTCCAGCGGGAAGTGTAATTGTGCATCATTGGCCCCCTCGATAATCCCTTCTCCGGACTCCGGGTCGATGCCGTGGCGCACGTCTACCGTTACTTTTCCTGCCGCGGTTTCCGGTGTCTGGCCGATCCGGGTATCGTACAGGCCCGTATCCAGGTCGAGTCCAAAGCCGGGCTTGATCCTGAACGGTCCCATACGCCTGGGACCGTAACCATCTTCCACGCGACTCAAAATGACGACGTGTTCGATCACCAGGTGTGACTGCCCGTCGACCAGCGGATCGCTCCATCGAAACAGCAGCTTTCCGCTCAGGTTTTCATCGGTGCGAAAAACAGCAATGCCCATGTCCGCGCGCTCTTCATAGAGCAGAAACTGCCCTTTCTGCAGGGTTTCGTATTCCGTTTTGCTAAGCCGCTGGTTCACGGTGGAAACGAATGTATCGGGATCCGTAAGGAACTGCTTGTTCATCAGGCTTTCGAACTCATCGTATATTACCGAGCAGTTGAAATAGCCTGACAGTGCGGGCAAGGGAAGACAACAAAAAATGAAGGCAATCAGTCGGTACAGCAAAGTTATTCTCGGTACGGTTGTCACTGGGTGTCAGAAACAAATGGATACTAACGAGTGCATTATCGGCTAGTGGGTCCGATGGTTACAATAGCCGGCTGAGTTTGGCGTAGTCGCTGATGTGCAATTGCTCCGGGCGCAACCTGGGGTCGATGCCCAGCTCCTCCATCCGGGCCTCATCGATCAACGGCATCAAGGCGTTACGCAGAGTTTTGCGGCGCTGGGAAAAGGCGACACGAACCACCGTTTCCAAGGCCTTGAAATCGTCCACGACATGAGGGGGTTCGTCATAGGGCGCCAGATACAAAACCACCGACTCAACCTTCGGTGGCGGCGTAAATGCCCCGCTGGCAACGCGCAGGACCAGTTGCACCTTACAGTACTGCTGTATCATCACTGACAAACGACCATAGCGCCTGGACCCCGGTTCGGCAACAATACGTTCACCGACCTCTTTCTGCAGCATGAACCACATGTCCCGAATGCAGCCGCGCTGCTCCAACAGGTGAAACAAAAGAGGGGTGGAGATATTGTAGGGAAGGTTGCCAATGAGGCGAATGTTTTCACCGGGGCACAGGCCGCAATAATCCGTTTTCAGGGCATCGGCATGATGCACGTGGACGTTGGCGTGGCCCCGCGTGTCGTTTTTCATACGACCGGCGAGCTCACTATCCAGTTCCACGACGTGCAGTTGCCCGACATTGGGGATCAGTTCGTAGGTCAGCGCACCCAGACCAGGTCCGATCTCGATCACACAATCGCCAGGCTGCGGGTTGAAGCTGCGGATGATCTGCTCTGTCACCCCCCGTTGGTGCAAAAAGTGCTGCCCCAGGGATTTACGCGGGCGGGTCAACGCAACAGGGATGTGAAGTCGAACGGTTTGTCGTTGATCTTTAGCGAACCGTTTTTTATGGATGCGCGGAAGAGATAACGATCGCCTTGCCTGGTCAATAAGTTCGTGTCGAGCCAGGATTGGATGCGGTCCGCAACCGCCCCATTTTCGATCGTTGCGTTCTGTTCCGCCGAAGCAGACGGGGCCTGCCCACTGTTTTCCAGTTTGGCCAGTTCCGAATTTACTGCCGACTGGGCCGCCAGTTCCACTACTGCTGCGGGCATTTCCAATTCCATGTCCCCGCGCAGTGCGCCAATGAGCATCAACGGATTCGGTGATGTCCCGTTAGCGGACAGTTGCACATTTGCCATCGCTGCCACCGGGCCGGAATCCGTATCCAGTTTTAATGTGGATTCGAGTTTTGCGTTTCGCTTCGATACCAGTGCGATCAGCTTGTTGAAAGGGATGGCGGTATCAATTGCCATGCTGTTGAGGTCGGTAAGTATATTCAGGTCGAGGTCTCGTGCTGACAGGCTCCAGTTTCCACCGGTCACCGCGAGCGCCGGCAGAACGGCGGAAGCGAGCGTGCCGCTTATGGTATATCCAACATTCTGCCCCTGTTCGGCCGCTATTGATTCGATGACGAGTTTCGTCGATTCAATGGACTGTTCCTCGCCCGGAATGTGCACCCGAATTGATTCCGTGGACAACGTCGAGTTACCCATGGCGAGCCCGGTACTGCCGGGATAGGACAGGAATCGTAAAGAAGACTCGCCGACGCTGAAACGGGCATCTTGTTGCCACCAGTCAACCCCACCAATGTTAACGTTCCCCTGCCAGGACGCCCGGGTCGGTTCGAAATCTACGCGCCCGGTTACTCTTTCCCAGGCCAGTGTCGCGGCATCGGGCAGTTGCGTGTCAGCAGGTGGAATATCGATCAGTGTAGTGGTCGTGCTGTCTATATTGACTGTTGTGGTCAAAGTGCCGATGGTAAGGTCAGCGCCGGATTGGCTCACCCCCGGGATGGACAGTTTCGAACGGATCAGGGCCTGTAGTGGTCGCAAGCTAATGATACGTCCTATTGGATCGCTTACCGGAAAAGGGCCGTGTTCTATGGTGTGTACCGCCAAAACAGTAATTTGTCGATCCCGCACCGCGATGGTGGTTTCGGCTACCGAACTCAGCCAGCCGCGTTTGAAACGGCTTTCGGCGACGCTGATTTTGTTGTTGGCATCGAGCACGGCCATCTGCCTGCGAAAAATGCGCTCCGCCTCTACACCAAACCAGTAGGGCAGTACCGCCGCAACGGTGAGCAGGGCGATGAAAAATGTGGACAGCAGGAGTTTTTTCATCGAGCTAGGAGCCTGTCCGAGAATAGAAGTCGTAGCGAGGGGAAGTCATTTTGAGTCCATTTTATCGATCATTTGAGGAGAATAGTTATTCATATTTGACAAAAATGAGCGGGAAAAGGGGCCAAAAGGGCTTTTCCGCAGTAGGCTCTCTATTCTCGGACAGGCTCCT
>CAXMTM010000128.1:0-3517 GCA_964196385.1 Arenicellales bacterium | reverse complement strand
CCGACCAGCCTATGGTTTCGATCAGGGACGTACATAAGTCCTTTGGTGAACTGGAGGTGTTGAAAGGCGTTTCCATGGACGTCATGAAGGGTGAATGTATCTGCATCATCGGGCCGTCCGGTTCCGGAAAATCGACGCTGATCCGTTGCGTCAACGCCTTGAACGACATTCAGAAGGGCTCCATCCTGGTCGAAGGCCAGGAAGTTAACGATCCAGATTTAAATAAGCTGGAACTGCGCAAGAAGGTCGGCATGGTGTTCCAGCAATACAACCTGTTCCCGCACAAGACGGCGATCCAGAACATCATGATGGCGCCGATCCAGGTCTTGAAGCAGGACGAGAAAGAAGTCGAGGAGCGCGCCCGAGAGCTGGTCAAGAAGGTGCGCCTGGAAGGCAAGGAGAACAGCTACCCGGGCGAGCTTTCCGGCGGTCAGCAGCAGCGCGTCGCCATCGCCCGGTCCCTGGCCATGACCCCGGACGTGATGCTATTCGACGAGGTGACAGCGGCACTCGATCCGGAAACGGTCAAGGAGGTGCTGATCACCATCCAGGCCCTGGCCGAGGAAGGCATGACCTGCATCCTGGTCACGCATGAGATGGGCTTCGCCCGAGAGGTCGCCAACCACATATATTTCACCGACCGGGGCGTCATCGTCGAGCATGGCACGCCGACGACCTTCTTTGACGATGCCAAGGACCCCAGGACCAAGGAATTCCTGAGCCAGATTCTGTGATCCAGGACAGGCTCCTAGCATCGCGGCCGTAGAGAAAATCCTCCCAATGCGCGTACGGCGGAGACATACTTTGGCATCATCAGGATCAGTCGATCAGACGTAGCACACTAATCGCCGGTTCGCGCATTTAATTTTTCAATCATTGCATCCCAGACCGGCACTATATCCATAAGTTCGTCCCAGAAGCCCGGGTCCCGTCGTGCGTCGAACGCTTCAACAGACACACCCTGCTGTTCGACCCAGGTGTAGTAGCCCAGGTTGAACATGCGCTGGCGATCGAAGCGGTTCATCTCCAGGGTGTGATCGATGGTGGCGCCGAGAATATAACGGCCAAAGACTTCGGCGGCGGAAAGTTCATCGAAATTTCCTGAAAACCTTTTCCCTGTTGTTTTTTCCAGTTCCGTGCCGTACATCTCGGCCCCATCCGTGGCGACAGTGAGAACCGCGTCCGACGAACTCAGGTCTGCATATTTTGCGTACTTGATGGCGCCAATCACGTTGGCGATGGAGGAAAGCCCCAGGTTAACCAGGCCGTCCAGGGTCTCATGGTCGACACCGACACGCCTGGACAAATAGGAACGGCCTGCCTCGGAATTGAACAGCAGATTTAGAGAGTCCGAGGCGGCGTCGGACACAGCGATGGTGAAATCCGTGTTCAGAACATTGTGGATAAAGGGAATGTGCTTGTCGCCGATGCCCTGAATATTGTGCTCGCCGTAACCGTTGTAGAGCAAGGTCGGACATTCCAGCGCCTCGACTACGCAGTTGTCGCTGCCAAGTACTGATTTGAGGTAGTCCCCCGCCGCCAGCGTACCGGCCGACCCCGAAGCCGAAACGAAGGCGCGCGCGGTAAGCGCTCCTTTGCCCTCAACAAAACGAAACACCTTTTCCAGAGCGGGGCCCGTAACCGCGCGATGGACGACATAATTTCCGAATTCATTGAACTGGTTGAGAATTATGTTGCCGGGATCTTTTTCCAGTTCGCGGCAAGCATCGTAAATTTCCTTCACGTTGCTTTCGGTACCGAAGGTACGCACGATATCACCGGGGTCGGTCACCCACTGTTGCAGCCAGCTGAAACGCTCCTTGCTCATTCCTTCCGGCAGCACCGCAACGCTGCGGCACCCCAGGATTCGCGAAATGGCAACACCACCCCGGCAATAGTTTCCGGTCGAAGGCCAAACGGCGCGGTGCCGGGTAGGGTCAAACAGCCCGGACAACAGGCGCGGTACCAGGCAACCGTAAGCGGCGAGCACCTTGTGTGCGCGGATCATCGGAAAGCGGTTGCCGAGAATAACAATAATTTTAGCATCGACTCCCGTCAGTTCACCCGGCAACACGATATGTTCCGGCACGGGTGTATAACTTTGGCGCGATGCATCGTTGTGCCAATGCACACGAAACAGGTTGCGCGGATCGGGGGCGTCGGGATCGACACCGGCGAGGTCGGCACGCAGATCATTCGATATGGTTGCCGGATCCGCCAATTGAGAAATTGTCGGCAAACGGATACCCGTATCACGAAACCGCTCTATAGTTCTTTCATAGGCCGCATTGTCAACAATATCGTGTTCAAGTCCTGTAGGCATGGATCATTCTCTCCGGGATATTCAAACTTCAGGCGGGCTCCCGCACGCCTTTGGTTTCGGTAATTAATCGATAAGACTCCGGTTCACGGTGCAGTGCGAAATTGAAGATGTTGTCCTGTATTTCACGGCAACGATCGAGGTCGCACTGCTGAACTATGACTTCATCCTCCAGGGACCTGCACTGGGCCAGGATTTCGCCGGTGGGAGCAATAATGCAACTGCCACCAATCAGGTCGCAGTCTTCTTCCCTGCCCGCCTTGGCGACGCCGACTACCCAGGTTCCATTCTGGTAAGCCCCGGCCTGCATTACCAGGTGGTTGTGAAAGTCCTGCAGATGGTCGTGCTCGGGGGCCGGCGGATACTGTACCGGGGTATTGTAGCCAAGCATGACCATTTCGACACCCTGCAGACCCATGACCCGGAATGTTTCGGGCCAGCGGCGGTCGTTACAAATACACATACCCATCCGGCCGCCGAAACCCCCGAACACCGGGAACCCCAGATTTCCGGGCTCGAAATAGCGTTTCTCAAGATGCTGAAAAGGCCGCCAGGGTTCGTGCTCGAAATGACCGGGGAGGTGCACCTTGCGGTACTTCCCGATAATCTTGCCTGAACCATCGACCAGGACCGAAGTATTAAAATACCGGAATCGTCCATCCTCTTGCGCCCGTTCCGCATAACCCAGGTAAAAGCCAACATTCAGTTCGGACGCCAGTCGGAATAATGGCCGCACCGCTTCGTTCGGCATGTCCTTTTCGAAGAAGGCGTCGATTTCCGACTGATCGTCCATGAACCAACGGGGGAAAAATGTGGTCAACGCCAGTTCGGGAAAAACCACCAGCTCGGCGCCATGTGCGGCGGACTCACGCATCATTTTGCACATGCGGGCAACCGCTGAAGAACGGGGTTCTTGCCGGGATATGGGTCCCAGTTGTGCGGCAGCGACCACCAGGGTTCTAGCCATAAGTGCTGTTTCCTGAATTTGCCTGGGTCATGACGACCTGCAGCAGCGTGTTGGCGCCAGCTTGAATATGTGCGGGTTCAGTGTGTTCGTTGATATTGTGGCTGATGCCATCCCGCGACGGCACGAAAATCATCGCGGTCGGGCAATTGGGTGCGAACATCTGCGCATCGTGGCCCGCGCCGGAAGGTAACCGCCTGACCGAATAGCCAAGCTTTTTTGCATTTTCCTCC
>CAXMTM010000127.1:0-4882 GCA_964196385.1 Arenicellales bacterium | reverse complement strand
CCAGGCGATACGCTGCTCAGCGCCTATACGCGGATGCGCATGTTCGATGTCTCCCAACTGCCGGTACTGGACGAAGGGCACATTGTGGGCATGATAGACGAGTCGGACCTGTTGCTGGCTGTGTTCGACAACCGCGGTTATTTCGATTACCCGGTGAGGGATTTTATGATCACCCGCCTGGAAAAGATCCGACCGGACGCATCCATCTCTTCCCTGTTACCGGTATTCAGGGGTGATCACGTCGCAATTATCGCAGATGAGTCGACCTTCTACGGACTGATTACGCAGGTGGATCTGATCGATTATCTGCGAAATTCCATGCACAACAATAATCATTAAATTAACCCTGACCCGAGGATTTCGATGCTCGATGTAGAATTTTGCCGGCGGCAGTTTCCTTCATTCTCACATGAGACGACCGCAACATGGGCGTTCTTCGAAAACGCGGGCGGCTCATATGTCCCGGCGTCGGTGAGTGACTGGCTGCATCGGTGTTTTACGGAGTACAAAGTCCAGCCCTACGGCTTTTCCGAAATGTCCATACGGGTGGGTGAGGATATGGACAGGGCCTACAGGAAGATGGCCGAACTGATCAATGCAAAGGACGCAGAAATCACCCTGGGCCCTTCCACCACGATGAATGTGTACGTACTGGCCCGGGCGGTCAGGGACACGTTGAGTGAGGGCGATGAAATCATCGTGACCAACCAGGATCACGAAGCAAACATAGGCGCGTGGCGGCGTCTTGAGAATTCGGGGGTCCGGCTCAAACAGTGGAATATAGACCCGGTTTCCGGGGAACTCGACACCGAGGCGCTGAAAAAAATCGTCTCCGACAAAACGCGTCTGGTATGTTTCAGCCTGTGTTCCAATATCGTCGGAACCATGAATGACTGCCGCGCGGTGAGCGACATTGCCCATGACGCCGGCGCCCTGGTCGTTGCCGACGGCGTATCCTATGCCCCCCACTGCGTGGTGGACGTTAAGAATCTCGGCGCGGACTTCATTCTATTCAGTACTTACAAGACCTTTGGCCCCCATCAGGGTGTACTTTGGGGAAACACGGAGGCATTGGCGCGACTGCCGGGGCAGAGCCACTACTTCAACGAGGATCGCCCACACTATCGCATGAACCCCGCCGGACCCCAGCACGCACAAATTGCCGCGCTGAACGGCGTGTTCGACTACTACGACACGGTATATAACCACCATTTTGCTGAACAAAAAGGCAGTTTGCACGAACGTGCAAGGGATGTATTCGGACTTTTCTCTGAGCATGAATCCACGCTGGCCAACAAGCTATTCGATTATCTGCGGGACAACCCCAATGTCCGCCTGATAGGGAAGGATCGAGCCGCCCCCGGTGAACGTGCAGCAACCATATCATTCACAACGGCGAACAAGGGGGTGACCGATGTGGCGGCGCACCTGGCGCAGCGATTCGTCGGCGTAGGCTGTGGCGACTTTTACGCGGTACGGTGTGTAGAGGCCCTGGGCATCCCCGCGGAACCGGGTGTAATCAGGGTCAGCATGGTCCACTACAACACGGAACAGGAGGTGGACAGACTAATTGCAGGGCTGGATGAGATCATCTGATCTCTTCTGGCTGGCGGCCGATGGGGGTTGAGGTATATCCGCCGCCTAGCTAGACTAGGCGCTCACAGACTGCGCACGATCCAGATTGAGACTGTTTAATTCCGTTAATTACACTGCGAGCACCCGCTTTACCGACCGATAAGTTCCGGTCCTTCCCCCCCAATTGTGTCCAGAAAATTATTTATCCAGACGTTTGGCTGCCAGATGAACGAGTACGACTCGTCCCGCATGGCCGATCACCTGCACGCATCCCACGGACTGGTGCATACCCAAAATGCTCATGAAGCGGATGTGCTCCTGCTGAATACGTGTTCGGTTCGGGAGAAAGCGCAGGAAAAAGTATTCTCACAACTGGGCCGCTGGCGCCAGCTCAAGCAGTCCAATCCGGAGCTGATCATTGGCGTTGGGGGCTGCGTTGCCAGCCAGGAAGGGGAAGGCATACTCAAGCGTGCGCCTTTCGTGGACATCATCTTCGGCCCACAGACACTGCACCGCCTGCCGGAGTTGATACGAGATGTAGAACGCACGCGCAAGCCGGTAGTGGATATTGCATTTCCTGAAATGGAGAAGTTTGACCGCCTGCCTGCACCCAAAGCCGGTTCGGTCACGTCCTATGTTTCCATCATGGAAGGGTGCAGTAAATACTGCACCTTTTGTGTTGTTCCCTACACCCGGGGCGAAGAGTTCAGCCGGCGCTTCGATGACGTGATTACCGAAGTGTTCGAACTGGCGCAACAGGGCGTACGCGAAGTCACGTTGCTGGGTCAGAACGTTAACGGCTACCGCGGTGAAATGGATGACGGGGGCCAATCCGACCTGGCCTTGTTGATACGTTATATTGCGGAAATCGATGGCATCCAAAGGATCAGGTTTACCACATCTCACCCGCTGGAGTTCAATGAACATCTGGTCGACGTATACGGCGACGTGCCGGAACTGGTCAGCCATTTGCACCTGCCGGTGCAGAGCGGGTCCGATCGAATACTGGAGCTCATGAAAAGACGATACTCGGTTAGTTACTACAAAGATCTGGTATTGCGGTTGCGCCGTCAGCGACCGCGATTGAGCCTGTCCTCGGATTTCATCATCGGCTTTCCCGGTGAGACCGATGCCGATTTTGATGCAACAATGGCGCTGGTCGAAGACATTGGTTTTGATCAGTCTTTCAGCTTCATATACAGCCCGCGACCAGGGACGCCGGCGTCCGAGTTGCCTGACTCCGTCAGCCATGAACTGAAACAGGAACGTTTACGCGCGCTGCAGGGCCTGATCACCGATTCGTCGAAGCGGATCAGTGAAAGTATGGTTGGTAACATTGAGACAATCCTCGTCGACCGGCATGCCAAGAAAGACAGTCGGCAGTTATCGGGAAGAACGGAAAATAACCGGGTGGTCAACTTTGACGGGCCGTCACAATTGATCGGTCAATTCGTGAACGTGATTGTTACGGAAGCGCTGCCAAATTCTCTGCGTGGGCGTGTGGACGATTTGCGCCACCTACCTCAACTACAGGTTGCTGCTGCTGCCGTTGACTGACAAAACGACAATTCCGCTCACCTTCTCCCTGGATCCACCGGATAACCAGCGCCTGGCGATCTTGTGCGGACAGCTTGACCACAACCTGAAGCAGATCGCATCCTACTTTGATGTCGGGATCACAAGCCGAGGGCCCTTGTTCAGTATAAGCGGGGCGGAAAAATCAATGGAGCAGGCCAAACTCAGTTTGAACGAGTTGTACGCACAGGCAGCAGACCAGGACTCGCTGAACGACGAGGCGGTATATCGAGTGCTGCGCAGCGTATCAAACAACGAAACAAAGAACGGCGTCGAGCTCAACATCCGCACCCCGAAGAAACTGGTCAAACCCAGATCCAGGCGGCAATACCATTATGTCAGGAACATCCTGACGCGCGATGTTGTGTTTGGAGTCGGTCCGGCGGGGACCGGAAAGACCTATCTCGCTGTGGCGTGCGCCGTACAGGCTCTGGTTGCCGACGAAATCGAGCGCGTTGTTCTGGTAAGACCCGCCGTGGAGGCGGGCGAGCGCCTTGGTTTCCTGCCTGGTGATATCGGTCAGAAGGTGGACCCTTACCTCAGGCCCCTGTACGACGCGCTGTATGAACTGCTGGGTTTTGAAAGGGTGGCACGTCTGCTGGAAAGGAATCTCATCGAGTTGGCGCCGCTGGCTTACATGCGCGGCCGCACCCTGAGCAATGCGTTCGTGATCCTGGACGAAGCCCAGAACACGACTAAACAACAGATGAAGATGGTCCTGACCCGCATGGGCTTCGGATCCAGGACCGTTATTACCGGAGATATTACACAGACCGATCTGCCCCGGGAAACCGTTTCCGGCCTGCGCCACGCCATTGACACCCTGGGCATGGTGGATGGAGTTTCGGTGACGCATTTTGCATCCAGCGACGTGGTGCGCCATGCATTGGTGCAGCGCATAATCGAGGCGTACGACTCGAAGCCGGAATGACGCTGTCGAGCCAGGTCCAGCAGTGCAGTGAGTGTCGGCAGGTGCCCGGTTCCGAGCAAGTTTCGCTATGGGCCGATGCCGCATTTTCCGCGGTTTCCGGCAAGGATACCGCGGTAACCATCCGTATCGTCGACCAGACGGAAGGCGCTGAACTGAACCATAAATACAGGAATGGAGATGGGGCGACCAACGTACTGTCATTTGCCTACGAGGGCGGCCCTTTCGAAGCGCCGGATTTGCTCGGGGATATTGTGATTTGTGCGCCGGTTGTGCAACGGGAGGCATTGCAACAAAAAAAAACGCTCGACGCACACTGGGCGCACATGGTTGTACACGGTATTCTGCATCTGTGCGGGTACGACCATATTGACGAAGATGACGCGCGTGCCATGGAACAGCTGGAAACGGTAATTCTTTGCCAACTTGGATTCCCGGAACCTTATAACTAGCCTGCATGGACAACACCGAAAAACCCCCGTCCGGATCACACCAGGACTACTGGCAGCAACTGCGTGGCCGGTTGGGCAATTTACTGGGTGCGCAGCCGCGTACACTAGGGGAGTTGATGAATGTCATGCAGCAGGCCCAGCAGCAGGGCCTGCTCGACCACGATACGCTGGACACCATTCAAAGGGTGTTGCAGGTGTCCGAACTGCAGGTGCGAGACATCATGATCCCGCGGCCCAGGATGGTGGTGGTCGAAAAAGATCAGTCGCCCGAAAAATTTCTACCCATTCTGATAGAAAGCGCCCATTCCAGGTTCCCGGTCATCGATGACGGCGATCGTGACAAGGTGGTGGG
>CAXMTM010000126.1:0-7150 GCA_964196385.1 Arenicellales bacterium | reverse complement strand
AATGGTCCCGCTGAAGTAAGTGGTAACAAAGGTGTGCAGGAACGCATACAGCACGGCGGCCAGCACCGCACCGGACAGACTGCCGATTCCGCCGACGATGGTGACTATGAACGCGGTGATAATGACGTTGTGACCCATGGTGGGATAGATATTGGCTATCGGCGCCATCAACCCCCCCGCCAGACCCGCCAGCGCGCCGCTGACCCCGATGGCGATCATCGATGTGCGATTGATGTTGATGCCCTGCAACGCCGCGGCCTCGCGGTCGAGCGCTACCGCCCGCAGCGACCAGCCAAGTTTGGTCCTGGTCAGAAAAAACCATAAAAGCAGGAGCACCGCCACCGAAACCGCAATACTGAAAAGTCTCTGGTACGGTATGCGCAAAACCTCCTCGATGATCAGCGTTCCCGGGAAGGGCGGTGCAACCTGCTTTGCCGGCCCGGTGCCACCCACCACGAGGGCCGCTACCTGCAGGATGAACAGTACACCGATGGAGTTGATCAGGCCGCCCAACGGATCCTCTCGCTTGGGGCGAAACAAAAACCGCTCCATGAAAAGACCTATGAGCATTACCAGCAAAACGGCGATGCATAGGGCAGGGATGTAAGCTACACCATATTGCGAATGCAACACCCAGATAGTGTAAGCGCCGGCCATCACCAGTTCACCGTGGGCAAAGTTGACTACGCCCATGACACCGAATACCAGCACCAGGCCCACGGCCCACAGGGCAAAAAATCCGCCCTGGATGAAACTATTGACTATAGACTGGAGAAATAGCTCCAAATCCTGACCTCATGGTGGCGCGAAACATCACTCTCGCCGATCTATCCGAAAGCAGCGCCGCGGGCACCATCGTGCCGCAATGCTCAGCCCGGCAAGTAAAGGGGGAGAAACCTCCCCCTATCACCCAGAATACTCGACAGTCCGTCTACTGCTTACACCGTGCGAAGATCGAGCGCCTGCATGTGTTTTTTGAGTACGGCATTGTTTTTCTGCAACCAGTCATAAACACTTCTATATTCCTGGATGCGGGCCCTTCCGTCGTTGATCACGACTACCGGCCAATCGCCGACTACTGCATTGTCCAGGCCCCACAGGTCAGCGCCCCACCACTTGCCGGGACCAAACGTGTGGGCGGGAGAAGAGTTGGCCTTCATGGCCTCGAGTACGGGTTCCGGCTCCACGCTGCCGGCGGCTTGCGCGGCCTCGACCCAGTTGAGCAAAATGGACGGGTATTCCCATGCCACCGCCGACCACTCACCGGCGTGGTCCTTGTTGAAGGCCGCGTCGAATCCACCGGGGTCGGGGAAATTAACGCTACCGCCGATCAGCTTGGGATCATCGAAATCCGGAAATTCGAATACCAGGCCTTCAACGAATTCCTTGCTGGTCTTGGCGATGACATCTTGATAACCATCCAGCGTACAGGAGACTATCTTGCCTTTATAGCCCTGGTGAAATAACTGCTCGACGATGGGCGTGGTATAGACATCCGTTGCCATGCAGAAGATATCCGGTTTGTTCGCCAGCAAAGAACTGACGATCGGCGCGAAGTCGACCACATCAAAACCGTGGAAGTTGGTATCCAGCACCTCGATCCCGGCCACTTCGAACGCTGCTTTATAGAGAGCGGCGGACTGCTTGCCGTATTCGATGTCGTTGGTGGTAATTATCACCGCGGTCTTGAGATCCGGGTTCTGTTCAGCCAGCCACTCTACGCCGGTCATGTTGTACAGTGGATGGGACTCGCAGGTAGCTACCAGATAAGGTGTATCAGGGGTAATGTCACTGGGCAGCAAGGTAGTTGTCAGCATCTTTTTGCGCATGGCCCAGGGAATGATCGAGGCCACCGTCGACCCGCCGAGCATCATCACCATTTTCACATCGTCTTCCAGCACCAGCTTCTTGAAACCCTGCACGGATTTCTCTGTATCGTAACCGTGGTCGTAAGACGCCATTTCGATCTGGTAGGTATCGCTTCCGATCTTTACACCGCCGGCGGCATTCAGTTTGTTGGCAACGATCTCGCAGCCGTACAGGCCGGGCAAACCCCATGGGGCATAATCCCCGGTCATCGGGATGTTCATGCCGAGCTTTACTGTTTTTGCACCCGCGATGCTGATACGGGGCATACCGGCGGTAAGCGCGGCGCCCATGCCTGCCAGTGCAGTGCCTAAGAACCGGCGGCGCCCGAATTTATGCTCAAATACTGATTTTGGTGTTTTACTCATAACTTTCCTCCAAATAGTGTGTTGTCGTGGTAGTAACCCTGATTTTTCTCTTGATAGCAACCTTCCCTGTGGGGACGGTTGTCCGCAGGCTTAAATTCCGTATAGATTTCAGGTTCTCCTTACTGGAACCCACTGTCAATCAATCGTTCGATATACCACCTTGGTAGTATATCCGACTGCCGCGCACGGAATCGTAAATATTTCAATGTATTGGCTTACGTTTGTGTAACACTCTGCAGCATTCCCACAGGCCTTGCCATCACCATGTCGCCGCTTGTCATGTCCGGCTGTCAGAGTCCGCCAATGGATTGCTTGTGGCTGCGCGGATCGAAAACCTCACAGCGCCCCCCGCCCAGGGCGTGCGCACGATGCATGGCGTGACTTGCATCCCGCAACAGATCGTCGGCGCTTTGACCCGGGTGCCGGCACAGGGCGACACCGATGCTGACCGTGACGTAGACTTTAGACACACCCACCTTGATGGGCGAAAGAAACGCATCCTGGATGTGCTGTGAGACATTCGCGATCGATTGTTTACCGCCAGGTCTTTCAATCAATATCCCCCAGCGCTCGTTGTCGAGGCGAGTGACGCTGTCGAACGGTCCGACGACAGCCGCCAGGCGCTGTCCGACCTCGCGTGCGGCGCGGTCGACAGCTTCAATGTCCAGCCGTTCCAAAGCCTTCAACACGCGATCCGGGTGCATCACGCACAGCGCGGGCGTATGGCCATCGGCGGCGGAACGCCGGGCGGCAATCTCTATCCGGTCCATGAACAGGTGCAACGTGGGCAACCCCGTCACTGCATCGTACAGCATTCCTTTCAATTCATTTTTCTCGACGGTCCTTTTTTGGGTGATATCGGTGATGAACCCTTCAAGCCCCAGCAGTTCGTCGTTGTTGGAATATATTCCCTTGCCGCGCTCCCAGACCCATTTCTCTTTGCCGGTTGCGGTAACGATGCGATATTCCAGATCGAAGCGGCGATCCTCACGAACACCGTTTTGCACTTCATTCCATACCACCTGCTTGTCGTCGGGATGAATCATCGATCCATAGGAAAGCCTTTTGTTGTTTACGACGTCCTGGGGGTAGTAGCCGGTGAGTTCAAAACTGCTGCCGCTGACGTACTCCATGGTCCAGTCGGGATTGTTCCGGCAGCGGTACACCATTCCCGGCAGTTCGTTGAGCATGGCGGTCAAGGTCCTCTGGTCGGCGAGAAGAAGCTCTTCTTCACTGACTCGATCCGTAATGTTGATGAGCGTACCCACGATTCCGGTAAACCCGCAACCCGCAGACCGGACGGGCGCTGCGTGCACCTCCATCCATAAATAACTGCCGTTTTTGACCAGGAATCGAAAGGCCTCGGTGCAGTGGCTAACGTCTCCGCGCTGCAGCTTCGCGAACACCTGTTTACACCGGGTCCGGTCCCGCGGGTGCACATAGTTCAGATAACTGGTGCCGATGCACTCGTCCAGGCCGAACCCGGAAAGCTGCCGCCAGCTTTCATTCAAAAACGACCAGCGGCCGTCCTGGTCTGTCTCGAATACCGCTTGCGGCAGGTTCTCGATCAGGTTCCTGTAGCGCCCTTCCGGATTCGACCCCACCGTGCCCGCGGAGTCCAGCGCCGGGCGGGAAGCGGAGATGTTCGAATCAACCTGAAATTTCATACCCGGATCACTTCAATAGTCGTATGGTTGCTATGCTCCAATATTGAGAAAGGCGCTGGGATTGCACAATTCCTCGTCAGGAGTAGTCCATTAGGCGTAGATCAGGTTTCCCGGTGGCGCTGAACTCCACCGCTGGAATAGCCGTGTTCGAATGCCCACACCGCGGCCTACAGACGCCAACTCGGGTTTAATTTTCGCAGTACTTTTTTTACGTGCACCTTTACGGTACCGTCACTGATGCCGAGTTCACGGGCAATCACTTTATTACTCTTGCCCTCGGCGATGAGCGACACGATTTGCTCTTCCCGGCTGGTAAATTCAATCTGGTTCAGCGGCGGAGAACGGTTCTCATTGCGCAGCACGTTCGCCAGCAGTGTGGAAATCGACTCATCGAGAACAGTCTGCCCCCCTATCGCGCGACGCAGTTTGATCAGGATCTCTTCCGGCTCCATGTCTTTGAGCAGATAGCCGTCGGCGCCGCAGCGCAGCGCTGCCACGATGTCGTCTTCCGAATTCGACACGGTCAGCATAATTACAACTGACTCATGCCGGCTCGCCTTGAGTTCCTTCAGCACCGAGATGCCGTCGAGGCCCTGCATGTTGAGGTCGAGTAAAACCAGGTCCGGTTTGAGTTTGTGTGTCAGCTCGACACCTTCCTCTCCGTTGGTAGCTTCGCCCGCCAACTCGAAATCCTCATCCAGCTTGATGAGTTGCTCAGCGCCTTTGCGAAACAACGGATGGTCGTCGATGACGAGAACGGTGTATGGAGGTGCGTGGTCGATCATTGCTGTCGGGGGTTATGTGTTTGGTGCAGGCGGGCGATGTTCTGCAGCCATGAATTTTTGCGGTCTGAATGTAACCCTGATTTCGGTGCCGCCGCCGCGCTGCTCCCTGACGCTGAACTCACCACCAAGGTTGCGGCTGCGCTCCTGCATGATGATGAGGCCGAGGTGCTGTGCGCGACGCTGTGATTCATCTATGCCTACGCCGTCATCGTCCACGGTGACCCGGATGTGGTCGCCATCGCAGTGGCGCAGCGCCACCTTCGCCCGTCTTGCGTGGGCGTGCCGCACTATGTTGGACAGCGCCTCGCGCACGATATGCAGCACCTGCATCTCTTCATCAACGGTCAGCTCGTCGTCACCCAGGCGGTTGTCCAGATCGAATGCGATGCGGCTGCGCTTCTCGAACTCGCCGACGGAATCCTCTATTGCCTGGCCAAAATCCTCACCGTTCATAGTCAGGCGGAATATCGTCATCAACTCGCGCAACTGACGGTAAGCGACATTGAGATTGTCGCGCAGTTCGTGCACCACCAGTTCCACTTCGGACCTGTCGTAAGCCGCGCCGGGGTGCTCTTGCCGCAACATCGACTGCATGCGGCTCGCCTGGATCTTAAGGTAGGTCAGGGATTGGGCCAGAGAATCATGCAATTCCCTGGAAATGGTTGCGCGCTCTTTTTGCAAGTCGCGACGACGGTTCACCTGGGCTTGCCGGGCAGCGAGAAAAATGTCCGCAATACCTGCAACCAGGATTTCGAAAAACTCGCCCCGGGCCGTTCTCATGGCTCGCCCGTCATCGCAGAGCAGAACAAGTAATGCAAACTCTTCTTTCACCCCGGCGCCGACTCGTACGGCCTGTATGAACAGTTCTGGCGTCTCGCTGTCGCAGTAGCAGAGGCCTGGCTTCGGCCCGGGGCGCTGCAGAGTGTCGACGAAACCCTGTATTGTTGAGCTATGCGCGGACATATCACCGCTACTTGCGATTGGCGTGGCCTGGGCCGCGCCTGCGGGAAAATGGTATATCCCGCTGGCCCGGGCATTGACCATGCCCTCTATGCCGGTCAGCATGCCCACATAAGGTTCGACCGATTCGGGTTGGGCCAAAATCCCGATCAGCGTGGTGTTGAGCAGCTTGTACACACGGGCACTGTCGACCGTGGAATCGGCAGCAGGCAAAGGAGCCCCACTCGGCGCAGTAACATCAGCGTGCATGGGTTTTCCGACTGATGTGGCAGTTTGCAGTTGGCATTACCTGTGTAAATAGATTAAAGCAGCGACCTTGCACCACTGTATGTTGTTGATAAGAGTATGGTAGTCGGCCCGAGCCCGCGATTGCAATAAAACGTATGGCTTCGACTAAAAAATGGAAAAATGGGGACAGATTTATTTACAGGTGTGCTGCGCTTTGTGAAAATCCATAGCGGTGGACTTATCCCCTCCCCATTGCTTATCTCCGTGCAGATTAAGTTTATATCACCTCCAGCAGACCCGGGATGCGCTCTATCACCCGCCAACTTGCAATTACCATTGAGCCTATGGCAATGGCATTGGTGCAGTAATTTTTTACTGAGGGATTGATTCGCGCCAAACTGAGTAGCGTTACGAAAATAAGCAAGACGATGAACAACTGGCCAAGTTCGATGCCGAGGTTGAACGATAATAAGGACGTGACCAGGTGCAATGAGTCGCGGCCAAGGAGGTCGGATAGCAGAAATGAGAATCCAAATCCATGCAGCAAGCCCATGATGGCGGTGATAACAAATGTGGCGCGGGTGGCCGCTTTTTGTATGGCAACCACGGCGACATAGATAATGGAAGCGGCAATCATAATTTCCACCATGGGGATAATCCAGGCGCTTTTGGGGACGTATCCAAAAAAGCCTGCTATTAACGTGACGGTATGCCCGAGCGTGAAGCCTGTGACCCTCCATAGTAAACCTGTCAGGGAAGCAGCACCTATTGTCAGGCATAGAACGAAAAGCACGTGGTCGAAACCAGATAGCATGTGGTCAAAACCATGGGCCACGAACGCCTTGATTGCGCTTAGCCGGGAAGGATTCAGGACGATGGGATCAGAGAACTGTCCGGTGACCCGAGTAACGCTCTGTTTGTCACCATCGTATCCAATGAAGAGATTGGCAATAAAAGTGTCTTTGGGAAGGTTGGATGGCAGGACACTGGAAAATCGAATTTCACCCTCTGGATTTATCGTTGGGTAACGAATCTGGATGTCGATAACTGCGTCGCCAACATATTGCCGCTGGTCTGATTGAAACAGCCAGCGCTGGGTAAACGAAGATTTTATTTCTTCGCGGTTGGTAAATCGGCTTTGTTTGTCCGCAGCAAAGATCTGTAAATCCATTACTTGGCCGGTAAGGACTTTTCCGTTCAATTCCAGTCGATAACCATCCGCGATAAATTTGGCAAACCCAATGGATTTTTCCTGGATGGCCGGTTTGTCCAGGTA
>CAXMTM010000125.1:0-4971 GCA_964196385.1 Arenicellales bacterium | reverse complement strand
CGCCGCCAGCGTATCGTTGTCCCCGAACCTGATTTCGTCGGTGACCACGGCGTCATTTTCATTGACCACCGGCACGATGTTCAAATCCACCAGTCCGCGCAGTGTGCTCCTGGCGTTGATGTACCGCTGCCGGTCAGCCAGATCGGCATTGGTAAGCAATACCTGGGCTGTGTGAATGCCATGGGCCTTGAAAGCCGATTCATACAACTGGGTCAAACCCATCTGTCCCAGCGCTGCCGCCGCCTGCAGTCGATACAATTCATGGGGGCGATGTTCCCACCCCAAACGACGCATTCCCGCAGCCACCGCACCGGAAGATACCAGCACGACTTCAGCGCCAAGTTTTCGCAGCGCCACGATCTGGTCCACCAGATCCTGGATCAACCCGCTATTCAGGCCGGAGTCATCGGTCAATAACGCGCTGCCGATCTTGACCACCCAGCGACGGGATTTTTGCAGTTTTTGTCGTCTACTCACCGGACAGGGTTTATGGAGATAGGTTTTCTGGTTTAGCAGTTACAACACCGGAATCCAATGATCCAGGCAGTCATTGATCACCTCGAAGGTGTTGTTGAAATCCCCGTAGGTACCGCCCATGGGATCCCTGATATCCTGGTTGCTTTCCCGATCCAGTAAATGGACCCGTCCGACAACGGTGCTCATTTTTGACTCAACCCACATCTTTTGTGCATTTTCCATGGCCAGTATCAGATCAGCTTGCCGCAAAAGATCCGGGCTGACCGTTCGCGCCCGGTGCCGACTCAAATCAATTTTATTCTCGGCCATGACCTTGATTGCCAGGGCATGAGCCGGTTGGCCGTCGAGGCCGCGCAGCCCAGCCGATTCAACGGTGTATCCCGCATCGGATGGCAACGCCTCTGCCAACAGCGCCTGCGCCATGGGGCTGCGACAAATGTTTCCGGTGCAGATAAATAATATTCGTTTATACCTCATTCACACGCCACCTGTTTATACGATCACCGCTTATCGGCCTAACCCGATTCACAAGAATTATTCGGCATCGACCCTCTCCAGGTGATTCATTATCGTCTGGCACAACCGCTCGCACCCTTTTCCCGTCACCGCGCTGATCATAAATACGGGCCCGCACCATCGCAACGCTTCGACCAACTCCTTTGATACCGACTCCGCTACATCGGCCGCGATCAAATCACATTTGTTCAACACGAGCCAGCGATCATACTGACCCAGATCTTCACTGTACCTGATCAGTTCATTGCTGATGGTCGCCACATCCTCCGACAACGGCCTTTCCGGAACGGGAGCGATATCGACAAGATGCAATAACAAGCGGGTGCGACTCAAGTGCTGCAAAAACCGGGTACCCAATCCGGCGCCGTCCGCGGCACCCTCGATCAGACCCGGGATATCCGCGACGACGAAACTCCGCCCGATGTCTACGCGCACCACCCCCAGTTGCGGGTGCAGCGTCGTAAACGGATATTCCGCGATTTTGGGTCTTGCCTGGGAAACTGCGCTCAGGAATGTCGACTTCCCGGCATTGGGCAATCCCAGCAGGCCTACATCCGCCAGCACTCGCAATTCCAGACGCAGTCTGCGTTGTTCGCCGCTCCTTCCTTCCGTGGTACGCCGCGGTGCCCGATTGACGCTGGATTTGAAATGCGCGTTGCCCAGACCGCCCCGTCCGCCCAGCGCCACAACCAGGCTTTTCCCAGGGTCCACCATATCACCAATCAATTCATCCGTATCGTGATCATATACGAGAGTTCCCGTGGGCACGTCGATGCTCAGATCGTCACCACCGCGTCCGGTCTTGTTGCGCCCCGAGCCGGGCTTGCCGTTTTGTGCCTGAAAAGATTTAGCGTACCTGAAATCTGCCAGGGTATTCAGCCCCTCTACCGAGCAAAGGTAGACTTCACCACCTTTACCTCCATCGCCGCCATTGGGCCCGCCCCGTGGAATGTACTTCTCGCGCCGGAAACTCAGACAACCATCGCCGCCCTTGCCCGACTGCACGGTGATGATGGCTTGATCGACGAAGTTCATCTCGGCCGCCCCATAACTTCCATCTCCCGGTAACAGAGAGTCGGGGCGAGGGGACCATTCCGGGATTCCACGATATCAGTGAGAGACAGAGAAATATGAAATAAAAAACCCCGCCGTGTTGCCAGAGCGGGGTTTTTCGAAATCTGAAATTTGTCGGTCAGGCTGGCAATACGCTGATAAATTTGCGTTTGCGCGGGCCCTTGGTTTCAAACTTGACAACGCCCTGGGCCTTGGCGAACAAGGTGTAGTCCTTACCCATGCCGACGTTCAGGCCGGGATGGAACGTGCTGCCCCGCTGCCGGACGATAATGTTTCCGGCCAACACCTGCTGCCCTGCGTAGCGTTTGACACCCAGGCGCTTGGCTTCAGAATCGCGACCGTTGCGGGAACTGCCGCCTGCTTTTTTATGTGCCATGAAATGATCCTCAGTTTAACTTGCCTATGTGCTCGACTATTCCCGTTCGGCTATGCGGGCGTCTTGCCGGCTTCTTCATCACCGGGGGATACTTCACCTTCCGATGATGCTGGAGTTGCATCTGCGACTGTTGTATCAGCAGCCTCGCCTTCGACAGCTTCCTGGACAGGCGCCGCCTCTTTCTTTTCTGCGTCCTCGCTAATGGGCCCTGCCTCATCGGCCGGGGCCGTTTTAGCCTTGGGTTCCGCTTTTTTGCCGTCGATACTGACAATCTCGAGTTCGGTATAATTCTGGCGGTGCCCGGCCTGCGTTCTCGAGTTCTTGCGCCGTCGCATTTTGAAGATTCGCACCTTGTCACCACGACCATGTCCGACTACCGTGGCCTCGACCTTGCTGCCCACATAAGGACTGCCGACCCTGACCTCGTCACCATCAGCCAAAAACAGGACTTTTTCGAGGTCCACACTGGACCCCGGGTCCAAATTCAGACTCTCAACCTTGAGTCTGTCTCCGATGGCAACTTTATACTGTTTGCCACCGCTTTCGATAACGGCATACATTGTTGATTTCTCCAGAAAAATCGGTCAGCTTCAGCAGGCGCGCGATTGTAACGATGCCGGGCATCGAGGTCAATGGAGATGAGTCTGATATCGCGTCTTGCCCCGGGCATCGGTCCACCTTGCAGTTTTGCCTCCAAAACGGCATTCTCTCGCCCTTTATGAATGCTACAATAACAGAAAACGAGCCTGAACCTTGAGTATACGATCCACTCTCCTAAAAACCGCCGACCACGGTGGGCGTGCGGACCTGTCCCGGATAGTGGCCCTGGTCGATGCGGACCTCAAAGCAGTCAACCAGACCATCAACGACCGGTTGCACTCGGATATCGCGCTGATCAACCAACTGGGCGCATATATTGTGGGCAGTGGCGGCAAACGGCTCAGACCGGTTACTGTTTTGCTCTCGGCCAAAGCCTGTGAGCACAAGGGCGATGCCCATATCACCCTGGCCGCCATCGTTGAGTTCATCCACACCGCCACACTGCTGCACGACGACGTGGTAGATGCTTCCGACATGCGCCGGGGTAAAGCCACGGCTAACGAGGTCTGGGGCAACGAAGCCAGTGTCCTGGTTGGAGATTTCCTGTATTCCCGCTCTTTCGAGATGATGGTGGAACTGGGCAGTATGCGGGTGATGGAGGTCATGGCAATAACCACCAACCGTATTGCCGAGGGGGAGGTCATGCAGCTCATAAACTGCCACTCCCCGGACACCACAGAATCCCAGTACAGGGAGACCATCCGCCGCAAAACGGCGAAATTGTTCGAGTCCGCCGCCCAGCTGGGTGCGGTGATCAGCGGACAGTCCTCGGCAGTAGAGCTGGCCCTGGCCAATTACGGGCGTCATCTGGGCACGGCATTTCAGCTCATCGACGATGTGCTCGATTTCAGCGCCGACGTCGAGCAACTCGGCAAAAGCATCGGCGACGACCTGGCGGAGGGCAAGCCGACCCTGCCTCTGATCAATGCCCTGCACCGCGGATCTGCGGCCCAGAAAGCCCTATTGACCGAGGCCATCAAGTCCGGTGGCCTGGATCGCATCGATGATGTGCTCGAAGCGATTGAATCCACCGGCTCCCTTGCGTACACTGCGCGCCTCGCAGGCAAAGAGGCCGAACAGGCTCAGCAGGCTTTGGCGATCATGCCCGAATCGCCTTACAAACAAGCACTGAAGGACTTGGCTGTCTTCGCCGTCGAACGAAATTTTTAATATAGGCGCGGCGACCTTGCCGCGACACTAATCGGGGTGTAGCTCAGCCTGGTAGAGCACTGCCTTCGGGAGGCAGGGGCCGGAGGTTCAAATCCTCTCACCCCGACCAATAAAATCAATGAGTTATAGTTATTTTCGTACTACCTTAAAACCGTTGGAAGTGCATTGGAAGTGCAATTCGTCTCTGTGCTTTCACGTTCACGGGCTAAACCACCTGACTCATACCCCCTACGTGCCCGTATCGTCATCTTGGCCAATGGTGATTACTATGCGGTTTATGACCAACTCAAGAGTGGGCTATCTATCGAAGATAAAGTCGTCGGTGAGTTCAAACTTAGTCAGATAACATCAGCAGGTATTGAGACACTAGAGCGCCTAAGAAAAGGCAAGATCTCAATTGTATAAGTCTGGAATTGACCTTGCAGCTCTAAATATAGAGCACGAATTGTTCTGACAACGCAACAAAGCAGACATTGGAAAAAATTATCCTAAGGTCTGCTTATTGCCCAAAGCCGACCTTTCTCGCAACGAGTTAATTAATTTTTAGTGAATCACGATCAATCAGTTTACCTTGCGAAAACACATGGCGAACATTGCGTGAATCAGAAACACTTTCAGCCGGGTTACCTTCTACTATTAGAATATCAGCTGACAAACCCTCTTGTAGCGAACCAAATTCGTAGTCACGGCGCAGAATCTTGGAAGCGTTGTAGGTGCATATTTTGATCGCATCAATTGCCGGTATACCTGCCATCACT
>CAXMTM010000124.1:0-10549 GCA_964196385.1 Arenicellales bacterium | reverse complement strand
GGATCAGTGCTTGTTGCGGGGCAACCAGGACAAATTCAGTGACCTTTCGACGACCGAATTCAGCTCCGGGTTATTCATCAATTCCGCTAGGTCAGGGTTTTCGTGACCGGACATGGTTTCTTCGATAGCAGTTCTTGTTTTAGCGATCACGGCTCCGATCTCTTTTTCCGCGATCTTGATCACCGCCAGAAGGTCGTCCGGCCCCCTGGGCAGGTTGTGCTGGTCAAAACCTTCCACCAGGCCAATCGCTCTCCCGATTACGGTATTGCGTCGCATGTGGCTGAGTCCCCATCGGTTCAACTGGTACGGGAAAGAAAACCGTCCGGGATCCAGCTCTCGTTCCATGAACTGCCGGCGAAACTCCTGGTCCACCAATTCCCGGGCCAGCAGTCGATCGATCTGGTTGTTGTCGATTCGGCCCGCGAAGCTGAAGCAGTCATTCAGCAGAAAATCCACCGGCGCAAAAAAATCGAAGTAAGTGTAGCCGAGCTTGCTCAGGTTGGTTTGTATTTTGGGGTGGTGAAGTTTGCTCATCGTCCTGGCGGGGGTCAGGCCGGCCCGCTGGTGAAGAAAACGACCTACGGCCGTGCAGGACATGTAAGTCGGGTCCTTGTCTTCGGAGTCGAAGTTGTAACCCCGGACATTTTCTACGAATTCGGCGGCAATCTCGTTGATTGTCGCGGCGTGTGGTTCAGAATACTGTTGGTGGCGGTATACCTCGACATAAGAACAAAAACGTGGACCGAGGAAAACGTTGAGGGGCACCGGGCGCACGCCTTTTTCGTAAGTCTCGATTACCACGGGGAAGCGGTCTCCAGCGTACTCCAGAACAGCGAAAAATGCGGAGTGTGACGAAAAGCTCCTGGGGTCGCTCAATGAAGTGTAAATACCGTTGCCGTCAAGGTTCACGTTAGCGAGCAGGACGTCCCCCGGAAGAAAATCGACACCACGATAACGCACCCCCTCCCCGCTGGGCTCGTATCGGCCGAAGCGACTATTCCGCCGCCACTTGCGGAATGGCCAACTGGAACTGCGGTTGGCAACGATGTTGAGATTTATCCCGGGGCCGGATGTCTGCCACAGCTCAGGATGCCCCTCTGGTGTGATGCCCTGATTGGCCAGGAGTCCGGCGAATTCCGCTGGGCTCAGCAGCCCGGCAGTCAACTCCTGCTGGCTGGGTGTGAGATAAATATTGAGGGCGGTCAGGATCCCGGTCAATAGCGCAGGGTTGGTCCGGGCCCAGGGTGGTGGCCGGGTCAGCAAGTGTTCCAGCACCCTGGATCGCCACAAAATTGTTCGAAGTTTCAGGTCAACGACTTGTGCTGCCCCCTGCCGGGGCCTGTCCAGGGCTCGATACCTGTCATTGACCACCGTTACCCAGGACAAGCACTCGTGGGGGTCGGTGACTTTACGCGCAATGGACAGTTCAAGGGACAGGTTTGTGTTCTGCAAGGGGTTGGGTCTGGTGAGTTGGCGGGATGGGATAATAACCCGTTTAGCGGGGCCAAAAAAAACCCCGCTCCGAAGAGCGGGGTTTTGGTACGACTTACAGGGTCGACGGGGTGTTTTACATCATGCCGCCCATGCCGCCCATGCCACCCATGTCACCCATGCCGCCACCAGGCATGCCGCCTTCCGCTTTGTCTTCCGGAAGTTCGGCTACCATGGCTTCGGTGGTGATCATGAGACCGGCGATAGAAGCAGCGTTCTGCAACGCAGCACGAGCTACCTTGGTCGGGTCGAGAATACCCATCTCAATCATGTCGCCATATTCATCGGTACTGGCGTTGAAACCGTAATTACCGCTGTTCTGCTTTACTTGATTGAGTACCACGGAGCTGTCTCCACCGGCGTTTTCCACGATCTGGCGCAGGGGTTCTTCCAGGGAGCGGCGGACGATACGTATGCCGGCATCCTGGTCCTGGTTGTCACCTTTAAGGTCTTCCAGGGCGGGCAGGCTGCGAACCAGCGCTACGCCACCGCCAGGCACAACGCCTTCTTCCACCGCGGCGCGAGTCGAATGCAGGGCGTCTTCGACGCGGGCCTTCTTTTCCTTCATTTCGACTTCAGTGGCCGCGCCAACTTTGATCACGGCGACACCACCGGCCAGCTTGGCCACGCGCTCCTGCATTTTTTCCTTGTCGTAATCGGAAGTCGCTTCCTCGATCTGGGCGCGAATCTGGTTGACCCGGGCCTCGATCTCGCTGGTGCTGCCGGCACCGTCGATGATGGTCGTGTTTTCCTTGGTGATCTGCACTTTCTTGGCGTTGCCGAGATCATCGAGGCTGGTGCCTTCGAGACTTGAGCCTACTTCCTCGGAAACGACCTGGGCGCCGGTCAGGATGGCTATATCCTGCAGCATGGCTTTGCGGCGATCGCCGAAACCAGGCGCTTTGACCGCACAAACCTTGACGATACCGCGGATATTGTTGACCACCAGTGTGGCCAGGGCTTCACCGTCGACGTCTTCGGAGATGATGACCAGCGGCTTGCTGGCTTTTGCAACGGCTTCCAGCACCGGCAGCAGGTCGCGGATGTTGGAGATTTTCTTGTCGTGGATCAGGATATACGGGCTGTCCAGTTCAACGCTCATATTTTCCTGCTTGTTGACAAAGTAGGGGGACAGGTAGCCACGATCGAACTGCATACCTTCAACGATCTCGAGTTCGTTTTCCAGGGTTGAACCTTCCTCGACAGTGATCACGCCTTCCTTACCCACTTTTTCCATGGACTCGGCAATGATACTGCCGATGTTGGTATCGGAGTTGGCGGACACGGTGCCGACCTGAGCAATTTCCTTGTGGTTAGAGCAGGGTCGGGACTGATCCTTGAGCGATTCGACAGTGCTGATTACCGCCTGGTCGATGCCGCGCTTGAGGTCCATCGGGTTCATGCCGGCGGCTACGGCCTTCAGGCCTTCACGCAGCATGGCCTGGGCCAGCACGGTAGCGGTAGTTGTCCCGTCACCGGCGACGTCCGAGGTCTTCGAGGCGACTTCTTTCAGCATCTGTGCGCCCATGTTCTCGAACTTGTCTTTAAGCTCGATTTCTTTGGCTACCGATACACCGTCCTTGGTTATGGTGGGGGCGCCGAAAGACTTGTCCAGCACAACGTTGCGGCCTTTGGGGCCGAGGGTCACCCTGACCGCGTCGGCCAGGATGTTGACACCACGCATCTTTTTAGAGCGGGCGACTTCACCAAATAATACTTCTTTTGCAGACATTCTTTGAATCTCCTAATAAACTTGGGGCTTACTCAATTACGCCCATGATGTCATCTTCACGCATGACGAGCAGTTCCTCGCCATCCACCTTGACTTCGGTGCCGGAGTATTTTCCGAACAGCACCTTGTCGCCGGCTTTTACGTCAAGCGGACGTTGTTCACCGTTTTCCTGGACTTTGCCGTTGCCGACTGCAACGATCTCGCCTTGCATCGGCTTTTCCGCCGCAGAATCGGGGATTACGATACCGCCCGGGCTTTTTTTCTCGTCTTCGAGACGTCGGACCAATACGCGGTCATGTAAGGGACGAATGGACATATTTCTAGAACCTCCTCTAGGTCTATATGTAAGTTAATGATTTTAAAGGTTTTCATGCTTTGTTAGCACTCGCCTTTAATGAGTGCCAATAATATAAGGTTCAAAATCTGAAAGTCAACCCCCGTGGACCCGACAGGTAAAAATATTGAATACCAACGCATTCCCCTGGACCCGTTTCTGGTCCGACCAATCCCTTTTCGACGACGCTATGCTCGGCCGTAACGTAAACGTGTTCCTGCGCGCCTGCGCGCCGCTGATGGCGTTTTCCCGCAGCGACCGGGTTCTGGATATCGGCTGTGGTCCGGGACACCTGATCGCGGAGTTGGCGCCAAACGTCGGTGAGATTTGTGGTCTGGATACCTCACCAAAATACATCAGGGCCTGTGAGGAGAGGTTTGCTGATTTCCCCAATGTGTACATAGGGCAATTGGGTGACGACTACACCGACCTTTCGATCGCCGGCAACGGCAAGTTTGATAAAATTGTGTGCCTCAGTGTTATTCAGTATTACCGGGATAAAAATGATGTCCGTCAGCTGCTTGCGGCGGTGAAGAACATCGCAGCGCTGCAAGCACGCTTTTTGATCGCCGATATCCTCATAGAAACCACCCTTGCCCGGGATGTCTTCAGTCTCGCCCGGTCGGCAGTACGCGATGGTGAGTTGGCCAATGTACTCAAGTTTCTCTGGCGGGCGCGATTCGGCGAGTACGCAGGGTTGCGGCGGGATGTCGGGCTGCTCAGCTTCGAAAAAGGCGAGCTGCCGCGGATGGCGGCTGAAGAAAATATTGAAGCCGAAAAGATTAACAAGAGATTGACGGTCAACGACAATCGCTCGAACCTGATGATCAGATATTAATCGTAGCGCCATATCTGCGCACTGATATGAAACACCCGCTAAAGTTTTACCGCTGGATCCCGTATGTGATTTTCGCCGCGTGTCTCATTGCGCTGATAGCGCTCGGTTATCGCAAACAGGTCAATAATCCCTTCGGCAGCGACCTGGATGTTTACCTGCATGGCGCCCGCCTGTTGCTCGAGGAGGCGGAAATGTACCTGACTCCGAACCGCGGAGAAAAATTTTACCGATACCCGCCACTACTCGCTTTTTTGATCGGTCCGCTTACGTCGGTGTCCTACGAACACGCCGTTCTTATCTGGTCGGTGTTGAATGCCCTGTTGTTGACTTTGATTTTTCTGGCCTGGTATTACACTGTGTCCGGAGTGCGCTTCTGGCGCGCGTCCCTGGCGGCGCAATGGGTTGTTGGGGGAATTTCGCTGCTGGTTGCATTGCGCTATGTACTGTCACATTTCTACTATGGCCAGGTGAATTTGCTGGTCCTGTCGTTCATCGTATGCGGCTGCATTTTGATAGTGAGGAGCCGGCCCATCGGTGGCGGCGTACTGATCGGACTGTCTTTAGCCATCAAACCCTTTGCAGTGCCTTTTCTGATCTGGTTCGCGGTATCCGGCCGGTTGCGCGTCATCTTTGCAGCGACGGCCGGTGTTCTGGTGGGCATGCTCATGCCTGCCACACGGGTAGGGGTCGGGGTGAACCACGGCTACCTGATGCAGTGGATAGGGCACATGACGGAGCACGCCTCACCAACGAATATCTGGCTGGCCTCGAACAACGTATCACTGTACGCAAGCTTCAAACGTATGTTTACCGACATGGCGGTACCGCACCTCGATGGAACCACCGGCAGTGTCACCTTGTTGTCATTACCCGACGGCCTGGTCATGATCATGGCATGGCTAGTTTTCATCGCCATACTGGGCTGGGTGGTTTTTGTCGCCCGCGAATACGGGTCGACGAACAATGAGCGTTTGCAGGCCGCTGTGGCCTCGTTCATGTTCGCCCTGGTTCCGGCGTTGACGACAACAGCCCAGAAACATTACTTCGTTATGCTTATCCCCGCCATTATCTATGTGCTCTATGTATGGCAGGTGAACCGGTATCGCGACACTGTATTTCGTGTGCTGGTGGTAATTTCATTTGTTTTGCTTGGCGCCACGGGCCCGGCGCTGTGGTCCCGGGAGTGGGCGCAGATTTTTCAATCGACCGGGTTGGTGTCCGTGGCTGCAATAACCCTTGCGGCAGCAATACACCGCACCTATTATGACTCGTCAACATCCACCATCACCAATACAAGGTGCTGATTGACAGGTATAAAAAATAGCGGCAAAGGAGTTGTAACTGTGGCCGATGGCTCACCGTCCCTGCTTAGCATAGTTATCCCGGCACATAACGAAGCGAGCATTCTGGAAGCGGCCGTTGAGCGAATAAAGGCCACGCTCGATCAGGCCGGAATAAATTCGGAAATTATCGTTGTAGATGACGGCAGTACCGACGAAACATTCGACCTGGTCGCGCGCTTGACGGAAACTGTTCAGGGGCTCAAGGGCATCAGCCTCAGCCGCAAATTCGGCAAGGAGTCGGCGTTGCTGGCGGGGCTCAGGGCCGCCATTGGAGACGTGGTGGTCACCATCGATGCCGATTTGCAGCATCCGCCCCAGTTGATTCCGGCCCTGCTGGATGAGTGGCGCAGCGGCGGCAAGGTTGTTCACGCCGTGAAGCGTGGCCGTGAAGCGGACAGTTGGTATACACGAACGGGCGCGGCACTGTTCAACAAGCTGCTTTCCCGGGCCAGTGGTCTTGATATGCGCAACGCTTCTGATTTCAAACTGCTGGATCGCGCTGCGGTAGACCTGATTACAGGGCAATTGCCGGAACGCGGACGCTTTTATCGTGGGCTTGCCGACTGGGTCGGGTTTGAACAAAGACGGGTACCGTTCGATGTCATCGAACGGGATGCGGGCACCGGAAAGTGGTCGCGGCTGGCCCTCATCGACCTGGCCGTTACCGCCATCACATCGTTTACATCAGCACCGCTGCGCATCATCACCATACTGGGCATGGTGACTCTGACCTTCGGCTTGATCGTATCGGTCGAGGCATTGTGGTCCTGGTTCCAGGGTGATGCGGTGTCGGGGTTCGTGACCATTATCATTACGTTGCTGCTGATCGGAAGCTGCATAATGATTAGCTTGGGCATCATCGGTGAATACATCGCCAAGATCTACGACGAGATAAAACAAAGGCCCCAATACGTGATCGAATCGACCTGTGGATTCAAACCTGATGAACGGCCACCTGGCCATCGGCGATGACCAGGTGGCGATAACCGATGAGCTGGATATCGTTATCCTTACACAGACTCCGGACTTCATCGCTGCATAACAATTCCCGTTCCTGGTCCCATTGGTGGTAGTGGACCAGGCGGGGATCCGTGATCTCCGCTTCACGGAAGTACCCGGGGTGGCACATCAGTTCGTAGACGGCGCCGGGATGCAGTGTGGCCAGACTGTCTTGCAGATACGAAATGCCGAGTTTACCGCTGACTGTCAGTCCCAGCATGATCGGGGCGGCTGCACGGTAACGGGACGGCGCGAACCTCCCCATGCCGTCGATGATGAGGTTGCGGATGATCGATCCGCCCGTTTGCCGGGCACGCCACTCGCTGGCCGCGAATCGTATATGGGGGATCCCGAATTCCCCGGCCAGACGCTCCACGATGGCAAACAGACCGGGCAGCATGTGCACGTGTTCATGGGAATTCAGAAAACTGATTCTGAACCCGCACGATGTACAGCGGTCAATCTGGGCCCGCCACTCCGTTTCTATAGCCGCAGTGGATATGGTTTTCCTCACCAATGCCGACAACAGCGACGCCTTGCCCGGGAATTGCCCTCCCCATTTTACGGTAAGTGCCCGCATTTCATCGGTCAACGGGTTGCCATGCGTCAGATTCAGATGCACCCCGGTATCCAGGCCGTCAATTTGTTCCAGCGCACGGGACGTCTGCCCAAGGTCTGCGGAGTTTGCGAATATCCCGGTGGCCGTTACGATCCCGTGGGTGGCCGTGTCCATGATCCCGCAGTTGACGCCCGGGGCGTAGCCGAAGTCATCGGCGTTGACTATAAGAAATGAACTCAACGCAACCAGGAGCCGGTCGTGGATCAGTCGTCCATTCTGCGAAACTCACCCTCGATGGACTGTTGCGATGTTTGTTTTCGGGGGGTGTTGTCTTGTTGCCCGGCGGCCCTCAACACCCCTTTTGACAAGATGTAGCGGATGATCGATCGGCGCAGGGGCGGCGTCAGGCAAATAAATCCAATAGCGTCGGTAAAGAATCCCGGCGTGAGCAACAATGCGCCGGCCACCAGCAGGAACAGGCCCTCAAACAATTCAATGGCGGGCAGTTGACCCTGGTCCATCTGGGCGCGAATGCGGTTGACCGTGGAAAAACCCTGTGTACGTACCAAAAAAGCCCCCAATACGGCAGTGAACACCACGGAAAAGATGGTCCAGCCCACGCCAATGATGCCCCCGACCTCGATCAACAGATAGATCTCAATCAGGGGGACCAGGAAAAACAATAGCAGCAGAATCGGGAACATCGGTCAGATCAGTTTGCTTTCCAGAGGTTATCCAGCTATTCACACATTATAAAGATTTGTGCCGGTCAGTCGATGACCTCCGCCCGGCACTTCATCGTTCCGTCCGCATAATATGGCGACAGGGAGGTTGAATTTCCAGTGACCCGGACTGGAACCGATCAGCACTATCGGTTGTCGAAGGAGGTCGGACACGGTAACGGCATCGTAGATTGACTGGTCGGCGGTAAAGCGGGCACACTCATCGTGGGTTTGGGCGCGGTGTCGTTGATTGCAGCGTAAATACGACTTGTCTACGGACCCGGTGCCGGCCTGCCCGGTAGTTCATAAATATCCGCAAAGATCGCGCAGTCCATTGTATATACAAGGAGATTCACAAGTGAAGCAACTGTTTGCAACCATTGCGTTATCGCTGTTTGTGCTGAGCCCGGTGCAAGCGCAAAGCGATGAGTTGCTGGCACCCGAGAAAGCGTTTGCTTTATCCACGGAAGTTACCGCTGCCGATGAGCTGTTGTTCACCTGGAACATTGCCGCCGGTTACTACATGTACCGTGACAAGTTCGAGGTCGAAGTGGTGGCGGAAGATGCGGCCATCACCGAAGTCATCATGCCGCCTGGCAAGGTGAAAGCGGACGAATTTTTCGGTGACCAGGTGATTTATACCGGACAGGCCGTTATCCGAGCCGTTATCGATCGCGGCGCAGATACAGGGCAGATCGACATAATTGCCGAGGTGACCGGCCAGGGGTGCAACGAACCGGTGGGTGTGTGTTATCCCCCGCTCAAGCAAAGCGTGGCTTTACAATTGGCAGCGCTGGGCGAGCCACAATTCACATCGGCATCAGCGCAGCCGGAAACCTCCACGACACAGGATACCGGGATTTCGTCGCTGCAATCACTCAGGGATTTGTTGGGTGGAGTACAGAGCCAGCAGCAGTTCCTGGACCCCGATGAGGCCTTCCGGTTTGATCTGTCTGCGAAGGGGCCGGCCAATCTCAACGCTCGCTTCGCGATCGCTGAGGGATATTACCTGTACCGAGACAAGGTCGGATTCAAGAGCCAGACCGATGGCGTCCTGCTGGCGGATTACCAACTGCCGCCGGGGGTCGAAAAGTTCGATGAGTACTTTGGCAAGAGCACCATCTACCAAGACGGGTTCAATGTTCAATTGCCGCTTGTAGAGCACAACCTGGGAGGGGCGAAAGCCAACTTCCTGGTGACCTATCAGGGTTGCGCCGAGAAGGGCATATGTTACCCGCCGGTAGAGAAGAGCGTTGTCGTGGACCTGCTGCCTTTCCAGGCTGCCCGTGCCGCGGAATCGATGCCGGCGGCCGTCGCCGGGGCGTCGTCGGGCAGTTTCTGGGGCTATGTCCTGGGCGCCTTCGGGGTCGGGTTGTTGCTTACATTTACCCCGTGCGTATTACCGCTGATACCCATCATGTCGAGCTTTATCGTCGGCCAAAGCGGCGTCGTCAGCCGTACACGGGGAGGTGTGTTGTCAATCGTCTATGTACTGGGCACAGCCGTCACCTACACCGTCGTCGGCGCCGTGGCCGGAGCGACTGGCGATCAGCTGCAGGCGTATTTTCAGAACATCTGGTTCGTCGGCTTTGTCAGTATCATCCTGCTGTTGCTCGCCCTGTCCATGTTTGGCCTGTACGAGTTACAGATGCCGAGCGCCATCCAGTCTCGCCTGCAGCAAAAGACACAGGGCATGTCCGGCGGAAGCCTGGTCATGGTGTTCGTGCTGGGCATCATTTCCGCGTTGATCGTAGGTGCGTGCGTTTCGCCTCTTCTGATCAGCGCTCTGGGGGTGGCCATAGTCGAGGGTGATCCGGTGCTGGGGGCTGCCATCATGTTCGCGATGGCCATGGGGATGGGAGTTTTCCTGGTTTTGATCGGGGTAGGCATGGGAGCATTTTTGCCTAGGGCCGGGTCGTGGATGGACTACGTGAAATACGGATTTGGCGTCGTTCTGATCGGTACCGCCATCTATCTTCTGGGCACGGTCCCCTGGGTGCCGGTGCTGTATCTGTGGTCGGCCCTGCTCATTATTACGGCGGTTTACTGCGGCGCCCTGCAGGCTTTGCCGGAAGGCGCCAGTGGTTGGCGTTACCTTTGGAAGGGCACCGGCGTGTTCCTGCTGGCCTGGGGAATACTCGCCATGCTCGGCGGTATGGGCGGCAGTCGGGACATCCTCAAGCCGGTGGATCTGTCAAGCTGGCGCGTCCCGGCGGACGGGGTGTCGGCACAGCACATACAATTCACCGCAGTCAACGATCTGGCCGGCCTGGATGAACAATTGGAAATTGCCCGGTCAAATCGCAAGCCCGCCATGCTGGATTATTATGCCGATTGGTGCGTGGACTGTTTACGCATGGAAAAGAGCACCTTTGCCGATCCGCAGGTTGTCAATGCCCTCAAGGATTTCGTGCTGGTTCAGGTTGACGTGACCGATGCCGGCGACGAGTCCGCCAGGGCGGTCAAGACCCGATTCGGTATCTATGGTCCTCCGGCTATGTTGTTCTTCGACAGCACCGGCAAAGAACGCC
>CAXMTM010000123.1:0-2035 GCA_964196385.1 Arenicellales bacterium | reverse complement strand
AGATGATCGACATCGCCGAATTCGCGATGATCGATCAACCCCAAGATCTGCAGTTGCGCGCGTTACTGGCTGTTGCGTACAACGCCACGGGGCAGTACGAGTCTGCGATATATGTTCTTAGCACGACGGGTTTGCCGGATTCGGTCTTCAACGGCTGGCGAAGCCGGGCCGAGATGACTGGCTATGGCGCCCTCAAAAACGCACTCTATGCAAGCGGTGAGGTGGAGATGGCGCGCGAGCTTGCCCGATTCGCGCTCGAGGAGCTTAGGGTCACTGATGGCTATAACTGGTGGCTGACCATTACCAAGGCCTGTGAGCTGGCGGTCCTCGGCGATGATGAAGGAACAAGAAACTCCCTGAAGAGGGCTCAGAAAGGCCTGCACCTGGTGTGGGATCCTGTACTAAAAGACGCACCTTGCTTCGACCGATTTGCCGGTGATCCCGTCTATCAGGCCGTGATTCGGCACTACGACGAGCGCCGGGCAATGTTGCGCGAGCGCCTGCCAGCCACGCTGGCCGAGTTTGGAGTTGAATTGTAGCTAATCGCCGCCGCTGAAGTAGCGGGTCAGGGCAATGGAGAACGCATTATCGACTTCGGTGGTCTGTTCGGACCAGACGGTTTGGAAATAGCTGGCGGACAGTTGATATTTCTCATTCAGGAAGTAGTCCACCCCAATGCCCAGGTTGAGTATTCGGTGCCTTAGAAGGCGGTCATGGTGATACCACTCTTCGGTGCCGTACGCGTCCGGATAATCGCTGAATGTGCGGTCGTCGGAGAAGCTATCGGGAAAAATAAGCCCGTTTCGGAGATATTTTGAGGACAGGAAAACTTGCACCGAAAAACTCGGCTTGAAGTAATAACCGGCGGAAAGGAAGGCCAGCAAGTAGTCTACGTTGTAACCCAGGGGTTCCTCCGAGAAGACGTAGGCCAGGGTTCCACGAAAATGCCAGTCGGAAAAATATGGAGTGAAGCCGACGGCCATCCCGACCGGGACGGTCCATGAGTTTTGCCCGATGGCCGCCTTGGCGAAAAACGGATAGTTGTCGACCGGCACGGCATGGCCAATGTAGGGAGAGACCGTCCAGGCCGGCCCTTTAATCCAGTTGTATATCAGGCCGAAGGAAAGATCTTGGAGACCGCCGTGATAATCGCCGTCGTCATGAAACCTCTGGTCCGGCGGTACGAAATCGACCCAGTAGTCGCTGGTGGGGTCGTGTGGATCGCCCGGCCCGGTGCCAAAATCCACAGGACTTGCTACAAAGCGTTTCTGCATATACGGAAGGGAGGCGTAGACCGTCCAACGATCGGAAAGTGCATATTCTGCGGACAGCAAGGCAATGTGTGAGTCGGTGGTATAGTAGTCTGCCACGACCCCGTTACCGTTGTAGTTCCCAGTGCCAACGTTCTGGTACTCGATCCGCAGGCTGGCGTCACCCCGGGACTGGCCCTGGGAATTTTCCTGCCATAGCAGCGCGGACAATCCAACGATCAACATCGCCAGCGCTTGTAGGATGAGATGTGGTCGGGGCTGAGCCCCCATTGTTGTTATTTCCTTGCTGGCAATTTGCGAACTGACCGGCCGGTTCAGGTCTTGGCTTTCAAGGTCTGGTGAATCGCCTTGAGGTAGTTCTTGATTTCGTCTTGCTGGGCCATCATCACGCGCTTGTATTGCTGCCGCGCCAAAGCTTCTTCTTCGTCAGTTTGAACTACCGGCAGGAAGGTCACATTGGACTCGCCTGCCGCGCCAGCACTGGACTCGACTGCGGCATGGTCGCTGTAGCTGGCGATAACAACGTCGTAGTCCCCGTACTGCAATTCCGTTTCAAGTTCGTCCGCACTACTGACCAGCCGCACTCCATGGCCGGATAGGGCCAGTTGCTCGGCCAATTGCTGGGCGCTTTCGGATTGACCGTAAACCAGTACACTGCCAGGAAGCGGAGCCGTGTAGACGCGATAGGAAACTCCCTTGCCGACCTGGTACAGGCTGTCGCCGCAGGCGAATGCATCGGCGGTCACGAATGCGGCGGCCAGGAC
>CAXMTM010000122.1:0-4747 GCA_964196385.1 Arenicellales bacterium | reverse complement strand
GGCATTGGGCATGTGTACGACCTCCAGCGCGTTGTCCTCGGGTGGAAAATACAGATCGGTCCGACAGGGAATCAGGATGGCACGGGCACGGATAGCATTCAGGGACCGTTTGAAGTTGTGTTGATACAGGTCATTGGCGCTGATATCACCCTTTTGCCAGGTCCACAATTTGCACAGCAGGTCGTTCGCGTCCCACTCCAGGTGGTCCTGCTCCCAATTCACAAGCAGGTCTTCGACCGTCTCGAAACCCTGGCTGCGAAACAGCTCTTCTCTGTAGAAAGCCTGGGAAAAGGCCCAGCCGGCGTATACCCGCCCAAAGGCCTTCAGACCGGCGATGGGCGGAGTCTTGTAATTGCCGTCCATCCAGGCGGAGTCGGCCTGCAAAGCCGCCTTCACGCCCTCCAGAAACACGAAGTTGTGTATGGCCGTTCTGGCCGAGGCACAAAATGGCAGAATGGCCCGTACGTCGTCCGGATACTGGGCACCCCACTGATAGCACTGACAACCGGCCATCGACCAGCCCGTCACCAGCGCGATCTTGTCGATCCCAAGAAATTCCGTAAGTAGCCGCCGCTGACAGGTCACGTTGTCGTAAAAGGTGATGCCCGGAAAGCGCGGCCCGTCAAAGGGGGCGGGGGTATTGCCGGGTGAGGAAGAGAGGCCGTTGCCGAACAGATTGACAGATACGATGAAGTGTTTGTCGGGATCTATGGCGCGCCCTCTGCCAAAAAAGCCTTCATTGCGATAGTGTGTGCCGGTGTAGAAAGTCGGCATCAGGACCACATTATCCCGCGCCGCATTGAGTTCTCCGTAGGTTTGGTAGGCAAGCTTTGCACCGGGCAGAACAGCGCCTGACTGGAGCGCCACATCGCCCATGTCAAAAATTTCACAGCTCGGAGAATTCATAGGTATCGTATCTTGCTATGTCCTTCATCGTTAAACTCCCAGATAGGCAGACTTGATCTGCTCATTGCGCAGAAGGTTTTGACCCGTGTCGTTCATTACGACATCGCCTGACTCCATGACATAACCTCTGTCAGACAGCGATAAGGCTGCGTACGCATTTTGTTCGACCAGGAAAACTGTGACGTTGGCGTCCCTTAGAGTGGAAGTCGTGCGCAGGATTTTCTCGGCGATGAGCGGTGCGAGCCCCATACTGGGTTCGTCGAGTAGTAGTAGTTTGGGCGCCGCCATCAACGCCCGGCAAATGGCCAGCATCTGTTGTTCCCCTCCAGATAGAGTACCGGCGGTTTGCCGACTGCGCTCCGCGAGCCGGGGAAACATGGCATAACAACGCTCCAAACCCGGTTTTATATCCAGCCGTTTGCGGGTATAGCCCCCGAGCAGCAGATTATCTTCTACCGACATTGCACTGAATACCTGTCTGCCTTCAGGAACCTGTGCAATGCCCATGCGAACGCGCTGGTGGGAGGGGGCATGTGTGATGTCAACCCCGTCAAAGTGGATGCTGCCTTTAGTCAGCGGCTGCACCCCGGATATGATCTTAAGCAACGTCGACTTGCCGGCGCCGTTGGCGCCGACCAGTGCCACAATTTCACCTTGCTCAACGGTAATGCTGATGTCCCGCAGTGCTTGAATCCGCCCATAACTGCTGGATAGATTTTTGATCTCGAGCAGCATTAGGACAGGCTCCTAATTCGTCTCCGCAGTGCCGCCCAGATAAGCGGCGATGACATCCGGGTTTTTTCTGATTTCTCCCGCCGTACCTTCCGCCAGTTTCTGGCCATGTTCCAATACCAGAATATGGTCGGATACCCCCATGACCAGGCGCATGTCGTGTTCGACCAGAATGACGGTGACGCCGTTGTCCGAGATCTGCTGAATGAGCTTGTCAATTTCCTGAGTCTCTATATTGTTTAAACCGGCCGCGGGTTCATCCAGCAGCAACAGCTTTGGATCGCTGGCCAGGGCGCGCGCGATCTCCATTCTCTTCAGGGCGCCGTAGGGGAGTGAATCTGTATGCGCAGTAATGTACGCTTCAAGGCCAACCCACTCCAAAAGTTCCGTCGCCCGACGGCGTGCCCCGTCGTTGGACCGTGAGATGGAAGGAGTGTGCAGCAACGATTCCAGAAATCCTCTTCGGCAATGCAAATGCGCTCCGACCATAACGTTTTCCAAAACCGTCATATTGAAAAAGACCTGCAGGTTTTGGAAGCTTCTGGATATCCCCAGAGCGGCAAGTTTATATGCGGGCAGCCCGGTAATGTCCCGTCCATTTAAATGTGTTTTTCCACTGGTCGGCGCGTATACGCCCGTTACCATATTGAACAACGTTGTCTTGCCCGCCCCGTTGGGACCGATAATAGAATGCACCTTCCCGCTCTCCACGGTGTACTCGAGGTTTTGCACGGCGTGCACGCCGCCAAATGATTTAGACAACCCGTTTATTTCCAATAAACTCATAATGGGCGCTTGTTGATCCAGTTGCGCAGGCTTGGCAGTAAACCCTTCGGCATAAAGATCATGGTAAGCATCATAATCAGCCCGAACATGACGTGTTCGTAGTCGTGAAACACGGTCAGAAACTGAGGCAGGGCGGTCAGGATAACGGCGCCGATAACCGAACCAAATACCGAGGCCATGCCGCCCAGAACAACCATGGTGACGAACTCGATCGATCGGAAAAAACCCGCTTCAGATGGTGTTAAAAAACCGGTGTAGTGGGCGAACAAGCTGCCGGCGTAGGCGGCCATGATACCGGATACAACGAAAATCAATATTTTATATCGCGTGGTATCTATGCCTGCGACCTGGGCCGCGACTTCAGAACCGTGCACCGCCCTTAACGCGCGTCCCACCGCGGAGTCTATGAGGTTCAGGGCCAGCCATACGGTGGTTATAAGGCTTCCTCCCACGATCCAGTACCAGGTCAGGTCAGAGTTGGCTTCCCAACCCAGTGCCGAGAAAGCGGACACCGGCATGCCGTCCGGCCCGCCGGTGAGATTTACTTCCTGGTTCAGGACGATGGAGATGATAATACCCATTCCCAAAGTCGCCATCGCCAGGTAATGCCCTCTTAACCGGAGTATGGGCCGGGCAATCAAGAATGCCAGCGTTGCCACCGCCAGCAAACCCATGATCAACGATGCTACCGGCGGCCACCCATAGTTATCTGTAAGAATCGCGGAGCTATAGGCGCCGAGCGCAAAGAAGCCGGCGTGGCCGAGGCTGATCTGGCCGGCGTAACCAATCAACAGATTAAGTCCAACACACACGATGGCCGCAATGCCGCTATTGATGGCAACATCAAAATAAAAACTGTTCGCTAAAAATAGCGGAAGAATTGCAATGATTGCCGCTAAAACGAATACGCCGCCATAACGTGAAGCAACGGTCGACCTTTTCACCCGGGCTGGTTCGGGCTATACCCGTTCACTGCTGCGCTTGCCGAAAAGACCAGCGGGCATGAAAAACAGGACCAGAAGAATGAGAACGAACGCAACTACGTCTTTGTAGTTGGATGATATATAACCTGCGGCCATTGCTTCGGTTACGCCCACCAGCAGGCCGCCGACCATGGCCCCTGGGCCGCTGCCCAGACCGCCGACAATAGCGGCGGAAAATCCCTTGAGTCCAAGCATAACTCCGACCTGGTAGTGGGTCGGCGCCATCGGGGCGATGAGGATCCCGCCGATCGCGCCCAGTGCCGCCGCCAGAGCAAAGCTTAAAATCAGGATGTTACTGGTGTTGATGCCTACCAGCTTTGCCGCCAGCGGGTTGTGCGCCGTTCCCAACATCGCCTTGCCGATCATGGTGCGGTTGAAGAACACAAACAATGCCACTGCTACCGCCATAGTCACACCGAGTATCCACAGGCCCTGTGGAACGATAACCGCACCGGCGACGTGAATCGGCTGTTCGCCGCTGAATGCCGGCAGAGAATGAAAATCCCGGTCCCATATGATCCCCGCCAGGCCCCGCAAAAAAATGGATGCACCAATGGTGATGATAATGATGGTCACCACGGAGGCGTCACGGGCACGTTCTATAGCCAGTTTTTGCAGTCCTATCCCGATCAATACCGCAAGCAGCACTGCACCGGCCATTGCAACGGGGAGCGGTACTCCCGCCGATGCAATGAATACCGTGCCCATGCCGCCTAACATGACAAACTCTCCCTGGGCAAAATTGATAACGTGACTGGCGTTATAGATGATGGAAAAGCCCAGCCCCACCAGCGCATAGATCGCGCCGACGGTAATGCCGGAGATCAGAAATTGCAGGAACTCGGAACTCATCGGCCGAATATCCTAAATCACTTCAGGTATTTATGCCGGACATTTTATAAATCTGCGCAAAGATCACGCAGGCCAGTGTATATAACAAGGGGTTTCACAAGAAACAACCGAAGGAATATCGTTGATTGCTCCCGACTGAGGAAATATTTCTTGTGGAATCAAGAGACCAGCGAGATTGTGCATGATTTGTGGAATGTCCGGGATTTTCGAGCCGCAAAGATAAAAATCGGCGTAAGGCGCATCTCCTGCAGTAGGAGCAGGAGCGGCGCCCCCGCCGCGATTATCTCAAATTTGCCTAATACAGGTATTTCCAGTTCCCGTCCTTTACCTCCAGCATTTTGAAAGAGCTCAGGCTCAATCCCATGTGATCGGTTGCAGACATGTTGAATATACCGTCGACCCCGACGAAATTCTTTGTAGCCTCGATGGCATCACGCACTTTGGCTTTGTCGGTACCGCCCACACTGGTTAATGCCTCTACCGCCAGG
>CAXMTM010000121.1:0-9625 GCA_964196385.1 Arenicellales bacterium | reverse complement strand
CCGAACCCTGTCGTCGAGGACCGTGATCTCGGCAATGTTGGGCGCCGTTTCCGCGCCTGTCAGATTCATAAAGTCGGCGTGCACCACAGAGACGATCGCGGTCGTCAGAAACGACAGCGTCGCGAAAAGGATACGAACGGCCGTTGGCATAACGTATGTCCCTGTATGCGAGGCATTGCACGCGAAAGTTGCAATGCGGGATGTCCGCAGTTTACCGGGCGACATTAATGTGCATCCATCCCAGCACGGTCAATAGTGTCTATTTCTTGCTTGATATGTGCCATCCCCGTTTTGACAGGTCCCACCGTATTCCGATGGTGTAAACATTCGCTCCTGGTGTGCCATCTTCGTTGTTGGACCTCCATCAGTCTGCGCGTTGAATGCCCCGCTTGCACTGCCTCCGGTGCCTACGAAACGATCAGTGAATCCGGCCACATTGTAGTACGCGGACCAGTTTTTACCGGCAACCAGTGAAATCCCCGGCGCCTCTAAACCCACATATCGGAGGCGTGTAAAAGTGCTATCTTCAAATTCCTCGCTATTATCCTTGCCATAGTGTGTCGGTCCGTGTATCGGCCCTCAGCACCAATAACTTGACTATCACCGCCTACCAGAGAATTGTCGAAGCCAAGGCTGCCGGCGATCCTGGTTTCGATGGTGTAACCGCTGACGATCTGCCCCACATCGACAAACACCGGCATATCAAGAAAACGCAACTTGACCAGGTTGGCCAGCATCTGGTTTTTTCATGTATCCCCGATACTGCGGCCGTATTCCAGCTGGTCCCTGTTCAGGGTTTTGGGGCCATAGTTGGTACAGCCACTCTGGACCAACAAGCAGCCCACAAACGCGGCCGCAAACAGAAGCCTCAGTGGAGCCGGCGAACCCAAGTCTTAAAACCTTTTGGCGAAGACAAGCCCATAAACCTCTTCAGTATCTTCGTTCTCAATGAAATCGACGTTTGCCTGCGGGCTGATGGCCCATCCTCCACCAAGTTCAAACTCATAGCCGATCGTCCCTCGCAGCGTATTCTCCCTTTCTTCCCCCGGGTCTTTTCTACCGACACCGAAACCCAGGTAGAGAAATTCGGTGGGCCAGAAGTGAACAAAAGCAATAGCCAGTGTCGAGCTCTTATCGCGCTCAGCGCGTTCAACAACGGCGCCCGCGGACCAGTACCTGTTGATTCGATAAGAGTATTCGATACCGATAGTTTCGCGGTTGTGCCCGTGTTCGCGGGTTATGCCGATAAAAGGACCTAAAGAATGTCTGCCATGGTGCTCAAAAGAATGTTCAGCCCCTTCCTGCTCAGCTTCACTGGCGAATAATTCCAGAGGTATAAATGACAGGACTAAAGCACTCATGATGAGCTTCGCGTTTCTGAGACAGGTGTTCATAGTGGTACCCCGTATTATGATGTTTCAGGCTATGGATATGGCGGCGTTCGGCAGCATTGTATTGAGTCACATGTCCCTGGCTTAACTGGCCAGGTCCGCTTCCATCCAGCCCTTCAGAGTGCCCCCCAGATAGAACATCGCGCCTACAATAGTTATAGAAGTTGCGACGAGCACGTTCTTCGGTGTGATCATATTTCTTCCTCATGGTTGTGTTTGAACGGCAGTTCGGCATCCGTTTGCTGCAACGCAGCAGACGGATGCCGAACTCATCTCCGGTAAGTATGCACTGACTTTACTCATTAATTAAGACTAAGGAAAATAACAGTTCGGCACGGGCTGGGGAAGTGACAAGGGGTTACGTGCCGAAATGTAACGTGGCAAATAGTCCGTCACGCCGGACAATGGTCACGGTAATAATTGAAAAGTTCTTTAAAATCCAGGGATATGATTTCCACAGTTATAGACTCGGGAGACGGCTACCGTATACCGATGGGCAGCGCAGACGGACAGAAACAGGTGGACAAGGCATTGACCATCCCCAATTCTACGGTACGTGAGGCGCTAAATCGAATGCTGGCAGCCAAGAGCTTAGCGCGCTCGAAACGGATCAGCTCATTTCTACACTATGTTGTTGAAGAGACGCTGGAGGGCCGTGGTGACCGATTGAAGGCCTTCACCATCGCGCAAGATGTATACGGGAGGGACGAAACTTTTGACCCTCGCACCGACACGATTGTCAGGGTAGAGGCCGGTCGTTTGCGTCAACGGCTGAAGCACTACGACGAAACCGAGGGCCGGAATGATCTCGTATTGATCAACATACCGAAAGGACCTACACGCCGAAATTCATCAGGGAAGCTGGCGTATCGGGATAACACAAGTTCTTCTGCGTTTGGCTGTTCAGAGATGACCGGCTGGCGCAGGCTCACCCTCGAATGTCGACATCTCGCAGAGGTACGAGTCAGGAAAAAAATGACTAATGGATCTGAACCTCCGCCACTATCCAGCGCGAAGGCTTGCGGTCAGCTTCATCAGTCTTTGTCAGTTCGAGTTCAAGTTCTTTACAAGTTATGAGCTTATAGACCTACCGGCTTAGTCGTTCCTGAATGTATCGTGCCCCTCGTACATCCTGTTGATATCGGCTTCATGATGAGCCCTGATGTTCGATCTTTTCAACTTCAGCGTCGGTGTGATCAGATCATTTTCAACGGTCCACGGGTCCAGCGTGGCAGTGACGTGCCGGATCCTGGCGTACCCGGGAAACTCCCGGATCCGTTTTCTGATACGTTCGAGCAGAAACTGTTCCACTTCATCTGACTGCAACACACCGTCATCATCATCGGCAATTTTCAGCTTGCCGGAAATTGACGTCCACATCTGCTTGTTCAAAACTACCAGCGCACTCAGGTAGGGCATTTGTTCGCCAATTACCATGGATTGCTCGAACAAAGCATCCTCGGCAATTGCGGATTCCATGTCCGCGGGCGGCACTTTTTCCCCGTTGGCCAGCACCAGGATGTCCTTGATTCTCCCCGTCAGGGAAATGAATCCGCCGTCGATCCTGGCCTGATCACCCGTGGCCAGCCAGCCGTCCACGAAGGTATTACTGGTTGCCTCCGCGTTTCTCCAGTAGCCCATCATGATATTCGGGCCCCTGGCCAGCAGTTCATCGTGCTCGCCGATTCTCAAGCGGACGCCGTGCAAGGGCAATCCAATAGTTTCAGGCCGGTTTTGACGGAGCGTGTTGGTACAGAGTATCGGACTGCATTCGGTCAGTCCGTAGCCCTGCAGCAAATCGATACCCAGTGGAATGAATGTCTTTGCAATGGCCATGGACAAAGGCGCACCACCCACCACGGCCAGTGTCAGTCGTCCACCCAACCGATCGCGCAGCTGTTTGGCCACCAGGCGATCCAGCAACGGCCAGAGGATGATGCCGGGTTTCCAATTGCCCCTGCCCTGTCGCCACTGAAAACGGTCCCATCCGATCCTCGTTGCCATGTCAAAAAGAATTCTGTGGATGGCGGGGCCCTGTTCAAGCTTCGCGTTCAACTCGGAGAAGATCCGCTCGAAGATTCGCGGGACTGTAATCAGCACGGTGGGGCGTATGTCCATCATGTCCTCCGCCAGGTCCTGTATCGAGCGTGTAAAGGCCACCCGGGCACCGGCCATCAGCGGCGCGTAGTAGCCCACCGTTCGTTCCAGCGCATGGGACAGAGGTAAAAATGACAGCAACACATCGTCGGGAGCGACGACGATACTGCGCAGCCCCGCGTACGAATTTGAGATCAGATTGGTGTGAGACAGCATGACCCCTTTGGGGCGACCGGTTGTTCCTGAGGTATAGACAATGCTGGCCAGTTCCTCCGGTTCACTCAGGTCGCGGGCAAGTTCTCCGCTGTTTTCTGGCAACCAACCGGGCGTACTTACAACGCGGTTGGAGCCGGTATCACAGTCCTCTACAACGATTACTTTCTCAACACCGGGAGTCTCTCCCGGGGCGATATCCAGTTCCTGCCACTCCGCAAGTGTACCCACCAGAAGCAGTTTTACCCCGGCATGGTCGAGGACATAGTTTGCATTGTCCGCTCTGTCGTTAATGTACAAAGGCACTACCACCAGACCGAGGCCGAGTGCCGCCTGGTCAAAAATTACCCAGTGCCGGCAATTTCTTAGTCTTATACCGACATGATCCCCCTTGCGCAGGCCGGCTGCGGCAAGGGCGGTTTGCCATCTCGCCACTTCCACGGCCATCTGCCGCCACGTATAGTCACGCCAGCGTCCGGCGTCGAAATCGTAGTCCGTGTAAGCGACCCGGTCGGCGCTCCTGCTGACCCGCTCCCTGAACAGCCGATCCAGTGTAGGGGCCTCCAGCATGGAAATGACATCGAGATCATCTCCCGCGGCAAGCGCGTCATAGGGGTAGATCGTTGCCTCTCGCTGGGACATCAGGAATTGCGGGTCAACCGGCTTTCGCTGTTTCACCGGCGGATTTACCAATACGCGTATTGTCCGGCTCGAAATCGTCCACCGCGATGGCCTTCATGGTAGCAGTATATGCGCCATCCAGGATCTCGCTTTCAGGTTGGGTAATCACGCCTTCTTTTAAAAGCCCTTGCAGCCACGCTTCATGGCTTACCCCGGGCAGCGGGGCGTGATCGGCCTTCCGCAATCGACGGCGTATCGGGCCGGCCTCGATGACCTTGCGCAACGTGTCTTCGAGGCAGCCAAGGATGTCATCCGGATCATCGCTGAGATAGATCCCGGCGGTAAGGCGATCACGAGAATCGGAAGGCGTGAGCAGGATTTGTGCCACTTCATGCCCGAGTTGGTCGTCCGGCCGCCGGTGGCGGCGTCCGATCGGAAAGATGATCCAGCGCAGCAGGACGGCAAGCGGTTTGACGGGAAAATTCCGCAAAATTCCGTCCAGCGCCGTCTGCATATTGAACAAGCAGGTGCGGCACGACCACTCGAGCAAAGGCAGGTCCGCCCGCGGCCGGTCGTTGTTTTCGTAATGCTTGAGCACCGCCGATCCCAGGTACAGATAGCTCAGCACGTCGGCGAATCGGCCGGACAGTTTTTCCTTTCTTTTCAGTGCTCCGCCCAGTGTCAACAGCGTAACATCGGACAGGAAGGCGAAAGCCGCACTGTAGCGTGCAAAATCACGGTAGTAGCTGGCGGTGGGGCCGCGCCCGATCGGCGACGGTGCCAGGTAGCCGGACGACAAACCGAATACAAAAGCACGCGCGGCGTTGATCGTGGCATAACCCATATGGCCCAGCAACGTCTGGTCGAATTCCTCCTCGCCGCCACCCTCCGGCTTTGCGGCGGCATTGATTTCATCCAGCAGGTAAGGGTGGCAGCGCATCGCGCCCTGGCCGAATATGATCATGCTGCGGGTCAGAATATTTGCCCCCTCGACGGTGATTGCAATGGGGATCTGCTGGTAGCCCCTCGCCAGATAGTTGCCCGGACCCATGCAGATCCCGCGGCCACCGTGAATGTCCATGGCGTCGTCGATTACCTGTCGCGCGTATTCCGTCAGGTGATATTTGACGATGGCGGTAATGACACTCGGTTTTTCTCCAAGCTTCAAACCGGATGTCGTAAGCAGGCGGGCCGCATCCATCATATAGGTCAGGCCCCCGATTCGCGCCAGGGGTTCCTCCACGCCCTCGAATTTGCCTATTGCAACGCCAAACTGTTCACGAATTGCGGCATAGGCCCCGGTAGCACGGGCCGCAACCTTGGCGGCGGCCACACCCGAAGCGGGCAGCGAAATACCGCGGCCGGCGGCCAGGGATTCCATCAACATACGCCAGCCCTTGCCTAGCCATTCCTGTCCACCGATCACCCAGTGCAGGGGAATAAAAACATTTTCTCCACTGTTCGGGCCGTTCTGGAACGCTGCGTTCAAAGGGTAATGCCGGTTGCCGATACTGACTCCCGGGGTGCCCGTCGGGATCAGCGCACAGGTGATCCCCAGGTCTTCCTCATCGCCGAGGAGATGGTCCGGGTCGTATGCCTTGAACGCAAGACCCAGCAATGTCGCCACCGGGCCCAGAGTGATGTACCGTTTCTCCCAGTTGAGCCGCAAACCCAGCACCTTTTCACCGGCGAATTCGCCTTCACAAACCACGCCAAAATCAGGGATTGCACCAGCATCGGAGCCGGCGACAGGATTGGTCAGGCCAAAGCAGGGTATTTCCTCACCGCTGGCCAGGCGCGGCAGGTAGTGATCCTTCTGTTGTTCGGTGCCATAGTGCAGCAGCAGTTCCGCGGGTCCCAGAGAGTTCGGGACCATCACGGTAACCCCGGCGGATCCGCTGCGGGAACAAACCTTCATGACGATAGCCGAATTGGCTTCCGCGGAAAATTCCAGGCCGCCATACTTGCCGGGGATATTGATCGCCCAGAACCGCTCTTTCGCCATGAAAGCCCACACCTCTTCGGGCAGGTCGTTGAGATGGTGGGTAATCTGCCAATCGTCGAGCATGGCACACAACTGTTCCACCGGCCCGTCCAGGTAGGCCTGCTCTTTCTTGCTCAGTCCCGGGGCAGGGACCTGCAATAATTTGCTCCAGTCGGGGTTCCCGCGAAACAGCTCCGCCTCCCACCACACAGTGCCCGCCTCGATGGCTACACGCTCGGTATCCGAAATTGGCGGCAGCGCCTTGCTGATATAGTCGAGCACCGGCGTGCTGAGGTAGCGGCGCCGCAGATCGGTGAGATTCATAAGCACCAGCAAGGCGGCGACAGGCCACAGAACCCATGCCAGCAATGCCGGCAAGAACCCCGAAATCGTCAATACAAACAACCCTCCGGCAAATACTGCTGTTGCAATCCGCAGTGTGGGCCTGACCCTCGTCAGGGCATAAAGCCCCACCAACATAGCCGCTAAACTTACAATCCAGTCCATCGTCGACCTCCGTCAATCTTGCATATATATGTTAAGACGTCTTAACCCGGCTCGCGTATTCCAATAGAAACGGACATTTGAACCTCGCAATCCCGCACCGCTGAGGTGATCCCGGCTATCAGGACAACGGAGTTTCGGAACACCCGGAGGCTTCGAAGATAACGATCGGGTGAGGGTCTATAGGCCACATATTGAATCCTTCATGTCGTCGGCAACGAATAATACCAGAACCTGAGTTCACTCCACCCTGCTTCAATAGTAAGTACGGATGATCAAACACGGACATATGATTGAAAATCGGATAAAGTTGCCTCTAACCACCAGTACCCTGTCAACATCGTATTGATGGAGTACTAGTTTCAAAAAGACGTTCTAGCCAACAGGAAAAAACCATGGAGTCGACCTCTACACCTCAAGACCCATCTGCGGATCTGGCTGAGCAGACCGCCGAAATCGTTGAGCAGGTTGGTGAATACGGATTGCTAATCGCCAACAGTCTGTATCTGATCATTGCCGGTATGCTTGTCATCTTCCTGCTCTACAAACTTGCTTCAAAGTATCTTTACCCCCACATGAAAAACAGACGGCTGATCAAGGTCGTTTTCGGCACCTTGTATGTACTGGTTCTGGTAATCACTTCACTGCTGGCATTGAAACAAACCGGCTTCGACGTAAGTACCATCGGCCACCTGGCTCTCCTGGGTGTCCTGATAGGTGCGGTAGTGACATTTTTTCTGGTGCCGTTCTTTCCCAGATTGCCGTTCAAGCTCGGACATATGGTCGAGGTCAATGGTGTGCTCGGCTTCGTGGATGCCATATCCACATTTCATACGACCATTCGCAAGTTCGATGGCATCATGGTGTTTATCCCCAATGCAGTGCTTATGGCAGCCACGATTATGAACTTTAGCGATACGCCTTCCCGGCGAATTGAGTTGAAACTGAGCGTCAACACCGACAGCAATCTTGCGGAATCCAAAGCCCTCTTTATCCGGCTCATGAGTGAAGACGAGCGAGTACTGGATGAACCGGCGCCACCTGCTGCATTTGTCACGGATGCCAACGCAGCGGGCGTCCAAATACTGGCTTTTTGCTGGGTGAAGAACGAAGACTGGCTGGGCGCGCGCAGTGATCTGTGGCTGAAGGTCGTTGCTGCCTTCATAGCCGATAACCGGGTGGCGATGTCTCTGCCTCAGCAGGAAGTCTACGTCATCGACGGGAATGAGGCACAGCGAGAGAAGAGTTGAGAAATGAAATTAAAACAGGAATTAGCGACATGACGAAGACAGAAACGAAAGTAAGTTCGACAGTGGATTTATCCGCCGACGGCAGGCATCACGGATACTTGAATATTCCCCATTCGCGCGATGATTCCGGCTGGGGCGCAGTGCATCTGCCGGTCATTTCGATCCGTAACGGCGAAGGCCCCACGATATTTCTCACCGGCGGCAGTCACGGTGACGAATACGAGGGCCCGATCGCACTGATGAAGCTGGCCAGGACCCTTGACGCCAGCGAAATCAGCGGTCAGGTCATCATCATTCCGGCTCTCAACTATCCCGCCGTTATGGCCGGCACACGACTGTCGCCAATCGACGGCGTCAACATGAACAGGGCATTCCCCGGTACACGCAGCGGCTCTGTTTCATCGATGATCGCCCATTTTGTTCACCAGAAAATCCTGCCTGTGGCGGATGTCGTTCTCGATATCCATTCCGGCGGCAAGACGCTGATGTTTTCGCCTTTCGCCTGTTATCACAGAATTCCCGACAGCGAAGTCATGGCACAGGCGAAACAGGCGATGCTGGCTTTCGGGGCCCCGGTCAGCCTGGAGCTTGTGGAACTGGACGCAGAGGGCATGCTCGATACGGCAGTCGAGGATATGGGGAAGATCTTCGTCGGCTGCGAACTTGGCGGGGGTGGTACGACAACGACACACACCGTATCCGTTGCCGAAACCGGGATCAGGAACCTGCTGGCGCATTTCGACATCATCGCCGAAAAACCACAAACCCGCGAGGACCGCGGACTGCCGCCGACGCGCGTGATGCACATGCCGGTTGCCGATTGCTTCGTAATCTGCGAGGATGCCGGTGTATACGAGGCGCTGATTGATCTTGATTCGACCGTCAACACCGGTGACGCCGTTGGTCAGGTACACTTCCCGGAGAAACCAGAGCGCGCACCTGTTGTTTACAGGGCAAATTATGCAGGAACCCTGATCGGGCGCAGCCACAAGGCACTGGTGGGACCCGGTGATTTCCTGGCGTTGATCGCCTCCGACATGTGAGTAAGGGGCTGCACTGAGTTTTTGTTTGTCGTCATCAGGATTCGAATACCTGCGCCATCTTCTCGCCGCCCTGTGAGAGGCGAATCAGTTTTGTGGAATATTTAAAGTTCGATCTGAGTCATTAACTTCTGGATTCCGGGAACGAGCGAGCAGACTTGTAAGTACGTATCCCGGGCCTAGCTGTATCACCACCACCTGGTGATTCCAATTACCACTACCTCACGGAGGCTTTATGACCAATTCTCAAAAAGACAAGGACATTCATGACAAGGACGAAGTTGATCGCCGCAGTTTTCTCAAAACCGGTATAACCGGCGCTGCTGTCGTCACCGCTGCCGCCGCCGGCCTGGGCGCATCCGGGTCAAATGCACAGGCGGCCGGTGATCCCTATGCCCCCCCGGAAAAACCGGGCCTGCCCCCCTCTGACATGGTTCTCAATATCAAACGGACCGCACTGGTTGTGACCGACCCTCAAGTCGATTTCCTCAGCCCCGACGGCGTGACCTGGGGTGTGGTGGGTGC
>CAXMTM010000120.1:0-2690 GCA_964196385.1 Arenicellales bacterium | reverse complement strand
GTCCCATGTCACCGTGCCGGCAGGGCTGACGTTGAGGGGGTTCGCCGTTCCCGTTCCGGGCTGGCGGAAAGCAGCGTCGCCGGATTCCGCCGGCACTGAAAGCCTGAAATTGAGCGTATCGGGCGTCGTTTGCTGCGGCGGAGCGGCGGGAAAAAACACACCGTCCGCGGCTGGCAGTACAAAGATACAGACACCGTCATCACGTGGGCAGGGAACGATGGGCAGGACGGTACTGACCGGCGATTTGTTGGGAATGTGCAGATCGACGATGGTCGATATTTCATAGCTGCGGCTGGGGTTATTCACCTCGACGAAGGTCCTGCAACAACTGTCTATTCTTGCCGTGTGCGGCCCCGGCGATGTATAGACATGCTTCCAGTCATTGCCGCTAACCGGATCGATGGCATGGGCGAACACCCAGTTTTCTACGACGTTAATGGCGTCTACCTTGTAAGTGAGGGTGCCGGTGGAGAGCCCATCTCCAAAATACAAGCGTGTGGCGCCAATGGTTTCCAGGAATGTATCCCCAACCGCGAGCCCACCGTCCGGAGCGGTGCCCGGATAACCTCTTCTGAACGAGTTGTCGAGATGGAATACGACCTCAGTGCCACCGCTCACGGTAGCCCCGGTAGGGCTCCATTGCAGATGCCCGTAGCGAAAGTGAGTGGCATGTGCCTGCTGGATGAGGAAGTAGGGACCCCAGGCGCTGATCCCGATACCAACAAAGGCAAAAAAGAGCAATGGCGTGATGAATTTTGTGCTGCCTGGCGCCATGGCCTCCCCTGAGTTTATCTGGTCAGAAATAAGTGGGAATATTTCCCACATTTAAACTCTAAATGAAAACTCAGGCTGTGTCTACTTTTTACGACCAGTGGTCCTTCTGGAATTACGCGGTGTAACCCCCGGTCAACCCTCCATCGAAGATCCCCGTTTTGGAATATAAATGTCTGTATTGATGTGTCAGGCTAGTATACGGTCCCCAACCTGATTTATAACGAACGTTTATCTGCATTGACCGCCAGCACCCAGTCCCGCGCAAGTATAGCGATCCTTGCTTCAGCCCTGATGTGGGGAACGTGGTGGATTCCGCTACGCCAGCTCGACCAGGCAGGAGTGAGCAGCAGCTGGGCCAATGCCGCACCGATGTTCCTGCCGCTGGTGATCTTGTTGCCTTTTGTTGTCACCAGGTGGCGGCGTATCGCTACCGGGGGCTGGCAGGTATACGCGGCGGGATTTTTGATTGCGGCCGTGGTGGCGTTGTATGCGGAGGGGTTGTTGCGAGGGCATGTCGCTCGCGTTATCTTGTTGTTCTATTTGACGCCGGTGTGGAGCGCAATCGGCGGGCGAATCTTTCTTGGCATCCCCATCACCCGCCGCAGGATGCTGACCATCGTGCTCGGCCTCACCGGGATGGCAATCGTTTTCGGCGCTGATGCAGGACTCCCCATGCCAACGAATATTGCCGAATGGATGGCGTTAATTTCCGGAATTTTATGGGCCGGCGGTCTTGTCATCCTGCATCGCATCGAGTCTGTTCCGCTATTTGACAAAACATTCGTTCAGTTCTTGTTTCTGGGGATCATCTACCTGGGGCTGAGTTCGATTCCGGGGGGCGGCTCATGGACCGTCCCGGTGTTTGACAACATCGGCCCCTCGATATTCTGGATCGCCGCCCTTGCGTTGATCTGGGTCCTGCCGGTCATGTTTTTGTCCATGTATGCTGCGGGCAAAATCGATCCCGCCAAAGTGTCCATCCTGCTGACGCTCGAAGTCGTCATCGGAATCACCTCCGCCTCCTTGCTCACGGAAGAACCGTTCGGTCTTCGTGAGTTTGTGGGCGCCGCATTGATCATTGCCGCGGGGCTGATGGAGTTTTCGTCCGCACCCGGAACAGCACCGAAGGTCTGAAATAACGGAATCGATCCCGTCTGCATGACCTAATCTGTAGTTATCAAAGTGAAAGACACTTTGCGGAGTGCGGTGATCCTCTGTACCAGATCCTGGGCGTCGATACAGCTCGAAAATTCCTCGATCTTGAGGGGCGCGACAATGGTGCTTTTTTCTGGGCGTCTTGGTTGATGTTGCCATCCTGCTGGTCGCCCAATATTACAATGCAAACAGTATTTTTCGTATCCGACACAGTGCATACAATCAGTCATCTCAAAGCAACACATTCAACGGCCAAATGACGCACGTCGGTACGTTGACTCGCTTGTTCAAATGTTATTACGCAGACGCTTCCTTGAAGTAGAATCTCCTGAAAAGGGGTCTGATGCTCACGAATGTTGAATAACGAAACACTCTCCATAGCCAATCGGAGCATGGTGAACGAAATGCGCAAGAGGAAGCCCGAAAAGACCGGATATCGGTGGAACGGCGATGGCAGCCTGCCGTTCATGCCGGCGCGCCCTTGTCTTGTTCCGCCTATGCGCACCCTCGCTGTCGATCGCATTGGGATCTGACGCCCCGTGTTGCCTGTGCGGGGCTTGATGGAAGCGACACAGGGCGTTGGCAGCCGCTTCGGCCTGGGCATGTCCGTGTTCATCATATCCCTGGCTGCAGGAATCAGCGCTTTCTGGTTGCTGGTATTCTATCCCGGTGTGATGTCTTATGACGCATTGGAGCACTGGGAGCAGGCGCTGGCCAACCGCTACGACCCATGGCACCCACCGGGACTGGCGATGCTCATG
>CAXMTM010000119.1:0-3769 GCA_964196385.1 Arenicellales bacterium | reverse complement strand
GAGCAGCATCATCGCTATGGTGCTTTTACCACAGCCTGATTCACCAACCAGGGCGACGGTTTCCGCTGAATCGACCGTGAAACTCACGTCATCGACAGCCGTAACCATTCCGTGCTTTGTGGAAAACTGCTTTTGCAAGTGTTCGACTGATATCAGGGCATTTTTGACGGCATTTATCATAAAAGCCCCACTGCGGCGTGATGGCAAGCCACCTTGTGCTGTGCACCATCGGTCTGGTATTCAGGTTGTTGTCGTTCACAAATCTCAGTCGCTTTGTCGCAGCGAGGATGAAACGCGCAACCGGATGGAGGAAATCTCATGTCCGGGACCTGACCCGGGATGAAATCGAGTGTCCGTCCCCGCTGGCCCAACTTAGGTACGGTTTTCATCAGTTTTTTCGTATATGGATGATGAGGACGGGCAAACACCTCGTTCACCGGCCCTGATTCGACAATCTCACCGGCATACATTACGGCGACCCGATCGCAAAGTGAGGCCACAACACCGAGGTCGTGAGTAATAAACAGTATTGTTCTGTTTTGTTCTGTGGTCAGCTCGCGCAGTAAAGAGATGATCTGCGCTTGGACGGTAACATCGAGCGCAGTTGTCGGTTCGTCGGCAATTATTACTTTTGGTCGGCAGGCGAGCGCCATGGCGATCATCACCCGCTGGATTTGCCCCCCGGACATCTGGTGCGGGTATTTTTCCAGCACGAGGCCAGGGTCGGGGAGATGCACGGAATCAAGAGACATCAGCGCCGACTGTCGTGCTTCATTTTCACTTACAGGTTGATGACAACGTATCGCGTCAATCATCTGGCGGCCGGTGGGAAAGAATGGATTGAGCGCTTTCATTGGATTCTGAAAGATCATCGCCGCCTTGCCGCCACGCAAATCGCTGAGTTCTTTCTCCGGGCGCCCGACGGCCTCAAAGCCGTCCACCTTGACGCTGCCGCTGACCACGCCCGGTGATGGGATCAACCCCAGACATGCCATAGCAGTCATCGATTTTCCGCATCCCGACTCTCCGACCAGTCCCATGACGCTCCCATTCTCAACTTCCAAATCTATGTTGCGAACGGCCTTGACGGTTCTGACCAGGCCGGGAAACTGGACGCTGAGTCCCTTTATGTCGAGGGCGAGTTCGTTCATTCCGAAATTCCATGTTTCGGGTCCAGTACGTCGCGCAACCCGTCGCCGATCAGGTTGACGGCCAGCACCGTGAGGAAAATCGCAAAACCTGGGCACAGCGCCGTCCACCAGTGTTCTAGAAATTGTGTACGGGCGGTGGCTGCCATCAAGCCCCACTCAATGGTCGGAGGTCGGGCTCCCAACCCAATGAAACTGAGGGACGCTGCCGCCAGGATGGTGAAACCAAAATCCATGGAGCCTTGCACAATAATCGGTGTCAATGAATTGGGGGCGACGTGGCGTAGCATGATTTTGGTTGGCCCCACGCCCATGGCTCGGGCGGCGTCGATGTAAGGTTCCTTACGAACGCGCAGGACGGCACCTCGCATAATGCGCGCATACCAGGGGAACCAGGAGATCGCCAGGGCAATCATGGCATTGACCAGGCCTGGGCCCATGGCCGCAACTATGGAAATCGGCAGCAACAATGGCGGAAAAGCCAGAAATACGTCCGAAATTCTCATTAGAGCGGTATCGACTTTACCGCCAAAATACCCGGATATCAGCCCTATGGGTGTACCGATCAGGATCGCCCCCAGGGTTACCAGGGCACCGACGGCCAACGAGGTCTGAGCGCCAAAAAGCACGCGCGAAAATATGTCTCGCCCAAACTTGTCGGTGCCCATGAGGTGATCCAGGCTCGGGGGCTGAAGTTTTTGGGCGAAAGCGATCTTGGTCGGCGAGTATGGTGCTATCCATTCTGCCAAAACCGCGGCGAGCAGGATAAGCAGAAAAATCACACCGCCGACCATAAACAGTTTGTTCTCGGATACGAAGGCGCGTGCTCTCAGAGTCCAACCGGCCTGCGTCTGTGCTGCGGTGAGCGATGTCAGTGTTTCGCTCATTGTGTTCGCAGTCTCGGGTCGACAACGAAATACAAAAGATCGACGATCAGGTTGATCAGCAGATACGTCCCGGAAAGAAACAGGGTCGTACCCAGGACCGCCGGAAAATCATTCTGTACAATGGAAAAGACCAAAAAACCGCCCAGTCCAGGCCAGTCGAAAACGAATTCCACCACCACGGCGCCTCCTAACAGGTATCCGTATGTGAGTCCGATGACGGTAAGCATGGGGATTAGAGTTGCCTTTAGGGCGTAGTAAAAATAAATGCGGCGCGACGGTATCCCGTAGGCGAACGCGGTACGGATAAATTCCTCCCCCAACACTTCCACCATCATATTTCGTGTGATGCGCGTAACGGTAGCGAGGGTTACAATGGACAGGGTCAGGGTTGGCAGAAAAATGTGACTCACTGCACTTTTGAAGGCACCCCATTCGCCTGCAAGCAGTGTATCAATAAGAAACAGCCCGGTGACTTGAGCAAACGGGACATCCAACAGGATTTTTGAATCTATACGGCCCTGGATGGGGAACCAATTCAGCCCACCATAAAAAATAATTTGTAGAACCATGGCCAGAATAAATGCCGGGATTGCGACACCGCCAACGGCAACCGCCCGAATTAAATTATCGGCCCAGGAGTTTTGTCGGACCGCTGATAAAACACCCAGGGGAACGCCGACGAGAACGACGATGATGATGGCGAGCGTCGTCAGTTCGATCGTTGCACCCATACGGTTGCGGATCTCAACCAGAACCGGCTGATGTGTACGCAGGCTTTCGCCAAAATTGCCTTGAATGATCTGGCCCATATACAAGGCGTACTGAACCAGTATCGGTTTATTAAGTCCCAGTTCCTCTTCGGCTCTTGCGACTTGCTCAGCTGTAGGTCGATCGCCCAGCATCAATGTCGCCGGGGAATTGGGAAGTACGCGGCCCAAAACGAACGCGATAGTCAGAACCCCGAACAGGATCCCGACCATCATGATCAACCGTTGGGCGATATATTTGAGCACTGGGAGTCCTCGAAACCGGGGCAGGCGGTTGCCTGCCCCGTCCCGACACTGAACCTACGCGAATTAAAGGTTGGAGTGGCTGGTTACACTACTTGCGCAGATCATAGATAAACAACGTCTCGTAAGCAGGATTGAACTGCTTTTCTATACCCCTGATCTTATCGCTGTGCGCATAGTACCGGTCCACATCGGCAAAGAAGATAGCGGGGGTATCCTTCATCAGGATATCTTGCGCTTCGACGTACTTCACAGCGGACGCTTTGAGATCGACACCCTCTGCGGCGACGGCTGCATCCAGCGCCGCGTCGAAGTCAGGGTTGGAGTAAAAGGAAAGATTGAACAGCGCCTTTTTCTCGGTTCGCCACTGCGCCCATAGCCAGTCCTGTGGCGTGGCGTAGGCTGGCCACCAGGTCATTGATTGAATGTTGGCTGAGGATTCCAGTTTCTTGGCCTTGCCCCAGATCGTTCCCCAGTCGCCCGGAATGAGTTCGACTTCTACGCCGGCTTCACCGGCCGTGGCCTGGAACAGTTCTATGGTATTGGCATAGGCGCCGACGCTACCGATATACATAGCGGACACTTTCCAGTCCTTTTGTGGAACGCCGGATTCTTCCAATAACTGCTTGGCTTTGGCCGGGTCGAAAGTCGGAAGCTCATATTTGCCATGGCCCCACATTGATTTCGGCAATGGGCCAACCGGAGCGGTGGCAACGCCGAACAT
>CAXMTM010000118.1:0-6785 GCA_964196385.1 Arenicellales bacterium | reverse complement strand
ACGCCGCCGGGCATGTTAGCCACACAGTAATGGACCACGTCGTCCACGACATAGGTCGGGTCTGCGTGGGTGGTGGCCCTCGAGGTCTCGAAGCAGCCGCCCTGGTCGATGGCAACGTCGACCACAACCGCCCCGGGTTTCATGTTGCGGACCATTTCGGCCGTCACCAGTTTGGGCGCCGCCGCGCCCGGGATCAATATTCCCCCAATGACCAGGTCCGCCATGAGCACATGACGCTCCACAGCGTCCTGGGTAGAGTATACGGTATCGGTGCTTCTTCCAAACTGTTGCCAGTGTGCTTTGAGCACGTCAACGTTGCGATCGAGCACCCAGACGTCCGCGCCCATGCCTACTGCTATATGAGCGGCGTGGGTGCCGACCACGCCGGCACCGAGGATCACGACTTTCGCCGGGTCCACACCCGGGACTCCGCCCAGCAGCATGCCCAGACCGCCGTGTGGTTTCTCCAGGCAATAAGCGCCGGCCTGGATCGACATGCGGCCGGCAACCTCCGACATCGGCGCCAGCAGGGGCAGTCCACCCCTTGGCGAGGTGACCGTTTCATAGGCAATGCATACGGCGCCACTGTCCACCAGGTCGCGGGTCTGGTCGGGATCGGGGGCGAGGTGCAGGTAGGTAAACAGAATCTGGTCCGGGCGCAACATGGCGCGCTCGACGGCCTGCGGCTCTTTGACCTTTACGATCATCTCTGCCCGCTCGAAAATTTCAGCCGCGGTACCCGCTATGCTGGCCCCAACGGCTTCATAGGCCTCGTCATCCATGCCGATGCCGATGCCGCCATTGTGTTCCACCACAACGTCATGACCGTGGTGCACCAGTTCCCTGACGCTGGACGGAGCTAAGCCGATCCTGTTTTCATTGTCTTTAATTTCCTTTGGAACACCGATAAGCATTTGAAAAACCTCCCGAATATTGGCTAAGTGTATGAGTTCAGGTGCGCACGCTCAGGTCAGCACACTGTAATTTCAGGGGGCCGAACGCTAGCTATACGAAGAAGTGTAGAGTAGTACCAGATGAGATCTTTCGCCAGTGCCAGTGCCAGTACGTGCACGGCGTTCACAAGCCCTCAACTGCTTCCCGTTTTTGTTCGGAGGTGGCTCTTGCCGGGCCCGTCATGCACCAGCGTGGCCAACTCCCGAATGCCGGGTTCGATGCGGTCAGCGGGGATAGATGAATAACCCAGACGGAAGTAGTTCCGGGGTGGTTCGGGGGATATGAAGCAGATGTCTCCCCGCTCAATAAGGATGCTCCGCTCCACAGCGCGTTCATACAAATCGTTGGAATCCAGTTCAGCCGGCCCTCTGACCCATACCGACGTTCCCCCAAAAGTGGGCATGCGGTGGGTCTCCGGTAAATATCGTTTTAATGACTCGCCCATGACCCGCCAGCGCTCCCGGTAGGACTGGCTCAATCGGTTGATCAACGCGTCGTGGTGCCCCAGCGATAGAAACAGCGCCACCATCCGCTGGTTGTTGGACGGGGGGTGTCGTACCATCAGGCGCCGCAGGATGCGGGCTTCGCGGATCAGTGCGGGCGGCCCAACCATAAATCCGACGCGCAGGCCGGGGGCCAGGGTCTTGGACAAGCTGCCAAGATAAATCACCCGATCGCTTTCGTCACTGGCCTTGAGTGCAGGGGTGGGGTCGGTGGCGAAGTTGGTCTCCGCCTCGTAATCGTCCTCGATGATCAGAAAATCTTCCGTCCGGGCCCGCTGCAGCAACTGGGCCCGCCGTGCCGATGTCAGAGTCACGGTGGTGGGGGCCTGGTGGCTCGGCGTAACATACACGTAGTTACATCCGGCAAGTGCCTGGCCGATGACGAGGCCGTCGGAGTCTACCGGCAGACCAACCACATTATCCGTGTGCCTGGCAAATATATTGCGCGCATCCGGGTAGCCGGGATCCTCGACCCCGATAATATCTTTATTGGATAGCAGCAGACTGGCCAGCAAATACAGTGCCTGCTGCGCCCCCATGGTTACCAGGATTTCGTCCTGTGATGCCCAGATACCCCGACGTGGCAGCAGGCGCGCGTGGATTTGTTCGATCAGCAATGGGTCATCCGCGTCGACACGATCGCGGGCAGTTTCCTGAATGGATCCGACGCTCAGTGCCTGGCGGGCACATTCACGCCAATCGGAAATCGGGATCAAGGTGGGGTCCGGCTGACCGTAGATGAACGGATATCGAAAACGGTCCCAGTTTTCCGGTTTGGTGATGTTGCGTTGGTGGGACGGACGGAACCGAAATCTCGCATCCCAGTCCGTGTCGGAAGCCGTATTCGGAATTGGCGGGGCTGAAGCCGGATTGACCCTGACCCGTCCCTTGAGAATGTCTCGACTGACGAAATAACCACGTCGCTCACGGGTGATCAGAAACCCCTCGTCCACCAGGTGCTGATAAGCCAGAACTACTGTATTGCGTGCGACGCCCAGTTGCCTGGCAAGTTCACGGGAGGAGGGCAGGGCTTTGTCCACGGAGATGTGCCCGTCCATTATGGCGGCCACCAGTTGTTCGCGCAGCTGGCCTTGCAAATTGACCTCTCTGTCCGCCGACAGCTTGAACAATTTGCCCCACATCGCTTGCTCAAGACGCTGCTTCACGACTGTGCCATCCCGCTATGAGGAAATTCAGTCACCGGCTGACGTTATCTCTGTTGCTCATTGAATTCCCCGCTATTATACGAAGGAGTAAAATTTAATGCCGAGCCACGGCATCACACCCCAACCTCAGAACGAAAACAAGATGAATCTTCAACTTATCGAACACATCAAATCCTTGCCCTGCTGGTCCGGCGAAGTCGAACCCGAACCCATAGGAGGCGGGATCACCAACTACAATTTCCGCGTCGACGATGCCGGGGCACGTTTTTTCGTGCGTACCGGGGTCGACATCCCGGTCCACGGGGTCATGCGGTTCAACGAACTGGCAGCGGCGAAAGCGGCGGAGAAAGTCGGCTTGTCACCGTCCATGGTATACAGCGAACAAGGCCTGATGGTGTGCCGGTTCATCGATGGCCACACTTTTACCGAGGAAGACGTTCGCCTGGCGGACAACCTGCCCCGTGTTCTGGACCTGATCAAACGCTGCCATAATGAGATGCCCCGGTACTTTCGGGGTCCGGCCCTGATTTTTTGGGTCTTTCACATCATTCGCAACTATATTTCCGAACTGGAGGATCAGCGGAGTACTTATGTTGATCTGCTCCCGGACCTGACTGCAAAAGCGAAGCTGCTCGAAGCTGCGGCTGGACCCAGCCGGATCGTATTCGGCCACAATGATCTTTTGAGCGCCAACTTCATCGACGACGGTACACGCCTTTGGCTGATTGACTGGGATTACGCCGGCTACAACAATCCCGTGTTCGACCTCGCCAATCTCGCTTCCAACAACGGGCTGAGCCCCGACCAGGAGCACTGGCTGCTGGAGTCCTATTTCGAGGCCCCGGTATCCGAACCGCTGATGATCAGCTTCAACGCCATGAAGAGTGCATCACTGCTCCGCGAAACGATGTGGAGCATGGTTTCAGAGATCCACTCCACTCTGGATTTCGACTACGCCGGCTACACCGTGGAAAACATGGCCCGCTTCGACGCTGCTTTCAACAACGATAAAGAGTGTTTCATCACCCATGCCTGAGCAACCCCTGACAGCGGAAATTATCATCATCGGCGGCGGCATCATCGGATGCAGCACCGCCTATCATCTGGCAAAACTGGGCAAGACCGATGTGCTCCTGCTGGAGCAGGGCAACCTCACCTGCGGCAGCACCTGGCACGCGGCCGGACTGGTGGGGCAACTGAGGAACTCCTCGAGCATCACCCAGTTGCTGAAGTACAGCGTGGACCTGTATCAGAACCTCGAAAATGAAACCGGACTGGCCACCGGCTGGAAAATGAACGGGGGCCTGCGGCTGGCCAACAACACCCAGCGCTGGACCGAGATAAAGCGACAGGCCACCACCGCTCACAGTTTCGGTCTGGAGATGGAGCTCCTGTCCCCGTCTCAGGCCCGGGACCTGTGGCCGCTGATGGATATCAGCGATCTGGTCGGTGCGGCGTTTCTGCCTACGGATGGCCAGGCCAACCCTGCCGATATCACGCAGTCGATGGCCAAGGGCGCCCGCGGTCGAGGCGTGACGATACTGGAGAACGTCCGGGTCACCGGCATCGATGTCGCGGCTGGCCGAGTTATCAGCGTGACCACGGCCCAGGGCGGGATCATGTGTGAAACCGTGGTGAATTGCGGTGGCCAGTGGGCCCGGGATATAGGACGCATGGCTGCGGTCAGCGTACCGCTGCAGTCGGTCCAGCACCAATACATGCTCACCGAGCCCATCGCAGGCGTTACCGCCGGCCTGCCCACCTTACGCGACCCGGATCTACTCACCTATTTCAAGGAGGAGGTCGGGGGCCTCGTCATGGGCGGCTACGAGCGCAACCCCATCCCCTGGGCCGAGGACGGCATCCCGGACAAATTCGCATTCAGCCTGCTGGATTCGAATTGGGATCACTTCGAACCGATGGTGGAAAGCGCTATGAAACGAGTCCCCGCCCTGGAGAGCGCCGGAATCAAGCAACTCACCAACGGTCCGGAATCGTTTACACCGGACGGAAATTTCATTTTGGGTGAAGCCCCTGAAGTGCGGAATTTCTATGTCGGCGCCGGCTTCAACGCATTCGGGATCGCCTCCGGCGGCGGCGCGGGCAAGGCCCTGGCCGAATGGGTCGTGGGCGGGGAACAACCGATGGATCTGTGGACGGTGGACATCCGCCGCTTTTCTACAATGCACCGCAAAGACGCATGGGTACGGGACCGCACACTGGAGCTATACGGTAAGCACTACACCATGGCCTGGCCCCATGAAGAGCACACCTCCGGGCGCCCCTATTACGTTTCACCCCTGTACCAGAGACTGAAGGCCGCCAATGCGTGCTTCGGATCAAAACTGGGGTGGGAACGGCCGAACTGGTTTGCCGACCACCCGGACCCTGAAGATGAATATTCTTTCGGGCGCCAGAACTGGTTTGATTACGTCGGCAACGAACACAAGGCCACGCGCGAGCGGGTGGCGCTTTTCGACCCGAGTTCCTTCGCCAAGTATGAAATCAGCGGGCGCGGCGCCGAGCAGGCTCTGTCATGGATATGCGCCAACGACGTATCAGGGCCACCGGGCAAGCTGACCTACACCCAGATGCTGAACAGGAGCGGCCGCATCGAGTGCGACGTAACCGTGGCACGGCTGGCGGCAGACCGTTTTTACATCGTAACCGGCACCGGCTACCGCACCCACGACAAAGCCTGGATCCTCAACAACATCGACCCTGACCTCGACGTCGGACTCGACGATATCACCGAGCAATGGGGCACATTGGCGCTGATGGGACCGAGATCCCGGGATGTCTTGTGCCGGGCCACCGACGCCGACCTGTCCAACGCCGGGTTCCCGTTCGGCCGCTACCGCGAAATCACTGTCGCCGGTGAGACGGTGAGAGCGCTGCGCGTCACCTTCGTCGGTGAACTCGGCTGGGAGATGCACATGCCGATCGAAATCACCGGAACGGTCTACGATGCCCTGATGTCAGCAGGCGTGGAATTCGGCATCGCCAATGCCGGCTACCGCGCAATCGAATCCCTGCGGCTGGAGAAAGGCTACCGCGTGTGGAGCGCCGATATCACGCCCAGCGACTCGCCGCTGGAAGCAGGCCTGGGCTGGGCCGTCAAGATTAAATCCGATATCCCCTTTCTGGGCCGCGAGGCAACAGAGCGCCTGAACAACAAGCCGTTGAGTAAGCAACTCGTCTGCTTCACCGTCGACGACCCGAGCCTCATCCTGCTGGGCCGGGAAACCGTCTACCGCGATGGCACTCCGGTCGGCTGGCTCACATCCGGCGGCTGGGGTTATACCGTGGAGAAGAACATCGGCTACGGTTATGTGCGGAATCCGGCAGGCGTTAGTGTTGAATTTCTGAAATCGGGCAGCTACGAACTGGAAGTGGCCTGTGAGCGCGTGCCGTGCGAACTGCATTTGACGGCGCTGTATGATCCCGAAATGACAAAGGTAAAATCTTAAGCGCACCTCGACAAATGGTCTTCATATAAAACGGGGTCAGCGACAACCCCATGAGGGCCGGAATTCATTCCGCCACGGATTGAAAGAACGCCAGGATGTGACAGGGGCGCAGGTTCGGCGCCCCTGTCACTGTTGATTAACCGTAGCGGTAGGGCCGTCCGGCTTTTTCCATGACGGCGAGGTAGTCTCTGAAAATCTGCACGACTTTGGCCTTGGTTTCGGACTCGGCCGCAATCTCATCCCAGAACTTGACCGCGGCTGCTTCGACCTGCGCCCATTCTTCATCCGGAATGGACGTCAGCTTCATTTTCGTGCCCTGGGTACGAAGATGGGCTTCCCCGCCCCAATACCACCACTGGCGATAGTAGTGCGAGCTGTCCATGGTCAGTTTCAACAACTCTTTCAGGTGATCCGGCAGTTCGTTATAACGGTCCATATTGGCAAAAAAGGACCCGGCCCAGGCACCTGAAATATTGTTGGTCAGAAAGTAGTCGGTCACATCGGCCCAGCCAACGGTGTAGTCTTCGGTGATGCCGGACCAGGTGACCCCGTCAAGCTCGCCGGTTTGCACTGCAACTTCGATGTCCTCCCACGGCAGGGTCACGGGGACAACACCAAACTGCGTAAGGAACCGGCCTGCGGTTGGGAAGGTGAAAACCCCTTTGCCCTTTAGGTCAGCGAGGCTGTTGATC
>CAXMTM010000117.1:0-3444 GCA_964196385.1 Arenicellales bacterium | reverse complement strand
GTAGCGCCGAAGAGGTTGGAATCAGACAGGTCGACACCGGACAACTTTGCACCGGACAGATCCGCACCGGCCAGGTTCACACCCCGCAAATCGGCCAGGGTCAGATCCGCATTTTTCAGATCGGCGCCGACCATAATCGCGCCACAAAGTTTTGATCGGTACAAGTCCGCACCGGACAGGTTGGCGCCGGCTAGATCTGCTCCCGTAAGATCGGCCTGGGACAGATCCGCGCTACTCAAATCGGAGCCGGCCAACCGCGCACCGGACAGATTAAATCCGGTTAGATTTGAACACGCGAGACTTCTGCCGACAAGTTCGGTGTCGGAATTGTGCAGAGCGCTCAAGATTGCTGAATCAATCAAACCTGTTCTTCCGGATGTGGCGGACCACCCGCTGTTATGGTAAGTCGCTCGCGATAGTATAACAGGCTACCGAAACAATCAGCGAGTTCAGAATCATCTTCAAAATACAACGCCAACTGCTTTGATATTATTAAATATTTTTAAAAATACTCTAGGCGATCGATAATCCAGTTCAGGAAATCCGGGCTAACCCTGACTATCGACCGTGCGCCAAAGACACGGCCCACCGCTTTTCTCATCCAGCAATTTGAGCCAGTCTTCGTGGGCTGCCATCTCTTCCTCATCGGCGTAAATAATGCTGAGTTCCGGTCTTTTTTCCGGTGAATGCAGCATTCTGACAGCGCCGTCCCCCGTGTCCTGATCATCAAGCAGAAGAGCGGTCTGCCCACCGGTCATAAAAAGATACACGTCGGCAAGAATTTCCGCATCCAGCAGCGCCCCGTGCAATTCTCTTTGGCTGCTGTCTATCTCATAACGCTTGCACAATGCATCCAGGTCGTTGCGTTGTCCGGGGTGTGCCTGCCGCGCCATCTGCAAGGTATCCAGCACCGTACAATAGTCCTTGATCTCGCCCAGCTCCGCACCGATTTTCCTCAGCTCGCAATTGATAAATCCCACATCGAAATCAGCGTTGTGAATGATCAGTTCCGCGTCCTTGATGAAGGCCAGGAAATCTCTGACGATATCCGCAAACCTGGGCTCGTTGCGCAGGGATTCCCCGCTGATGCCGTGTACGGCGAAAGCACCGTCGTCTATCTCCCGGTCGGGATTGACGTATTGGTGGAAATTACTGCCCGTGAGCCTGCGGTTGATCAGTTCCACACATCCGATTTCAATAATGCGATGACCCTCCGCGGTATCCAGTCCGGTGGTTTCGGTATCCAGCACGATTTGTCTGACGTTCATTGACCCGTCTCTGCAATAAGTTCATCGATCCCCCGGTTTGCCAGCATATCGGCGTGTTCATTGCCGGCATGTCCCGAGTGGCCCTTGACCCAGTGCCATCGCACTGAATGTCGTTCAGCCAGCTCTTCCAGTTGCTGCCACAGGTCCGTGTTTTTCACCGGGGTCTTGCGGGACGTTCGCCAACCCCTCCGCTTCCAGTCCGCCATCCATTGTGTAATTCCTTGCCGAACATACTGGGAATCCGTATATATGTCTGCTTGCGTTGACCGGGTGAGGGCAGCAAGGGCCTTGATGGCCGCGGTCAGTTCCATCCTGTTATTGGTGGTGTTTTTTTCACCGCCCCACAACTCCTTGCGGTGACTCCCGCTTTTAAGCAACACGCCCCAGCCACCGGGTCCCGGATTCCCGCGGCAGGCGCCATCCGTATATATCTCTACCTCAGCCATTTCTGGTAGCCGGTTCGGCCAGCCCCGGTGCGATTCTCTTGCGCCGGGTCCAGCCGACCACGAGCGGGGTGTGGCCGATCTCCGTTTTCCGCACCACGAGTATGAAAACCGCTGCCCACATAGGCCACCAGCGGGCTCCGGCCTTGTCCAGGAACTCGAGTCTGGCCCTGACATTTGTTGATTTTACCGGGGGTACGAAGCAGACGGAACTACCGGAGATGACCTCGAAGCCGAGCACCGACAGCCATTCTTTTACCCGGGACAATCCGAAAAACTGCCCGCGCCAGGGTGCCGGTGACTCCTTTTTTATGATGCGGGCTATTGACCTGTGGATGCCCCAAAGGCTGGTCGGGTTGAAACAGATCAACACCAGATGTCCCTCGGGCACCAGCACCCGCTCGGCTTCCCGGAGCACCTGGTGCGGGTCAGCACTGAATTCGAGAACGTGCGGCAAAACAAGCAGGTTGACGGACTTGGCGTCAAAGGGCATGGCCGACGGTAACGAATAAAGTAGAGACCCCGATAGATCCGGCTCTCCCGAGTTTCTGCCGTTCATCGAATGAATTCGGCGAATGGCGTTAGTGGACTGCAGGAATTGTGAAAAACCAGGCGCTCCGTATTGAATTGCTATGGGGCCGTACAGCTTCGCCAACATTGCATCCAGTTGTTCCCGCTCCTGTTGGATCAATGCCTGGCCCAACGTCGTCCCGCTCCACTCATGCAGTTCTCGGGCAATTGGATCATCGTTAGGGACATCGTCGTGGGGCATCGAAATATTGTATCTTGTTCGCCGGTGACAAAGGTAGACTCGTGCAACACGGTACAACACTGCCCGCCCGGAAAAAATATTGACCTCAACCTGAACCCGAATTAGTATGCGCGTGCTTATGGGCTACCGTATAACACTCCTCGCGCTAACGATTCTATTTTCAGGGTGCGCAACCACCACTTTTGAACCCATCCCCGACCCTGTAGCCCCCGTACCCCACAACTCAGTTCTGGCCGGGCGGACCAACCTGAGCGGACACCACCCACAGCATCATCAGCAACACCCAGGGGAGGACGAGCATGGCTCGTCGCTCGTCCACTACGACGACCTGTGGGACCGAATCCGTGACGGCTTTGCCTTCCCGTCCATCGACAACAAATATGTCGGCGATTACGAAAAGTGGTACGCCGACCGGCCCAAGTACATGGCCAGGGTAATAGAGCGTGCCCGGCCCTATCTCTACTACATCGTGGAGGAAGTGGAAAATCGGGGCATGCCCACCGAACTGGTGCTGCTGCCGGCCATCGAGAGCGCCTTCGTTCCCACCGCCTATTCCAGGGCGAGGGCCGTAGGGCTGTGGCAATTCATACCCGGCACCGCAAAGCGGTACGACCTGAAAATGAACTGGTGGTACGACGGCAGAAGGGATGTCATTGAATCCACCAGGGCAGCGCTGGATTACCTGGAATTCCTGCACCAGAAGTTCGATGGCGACTGGTTCCACGCCCTTGCCGCCTACAATGCGGGAGAGGGAAAGATTGCCTATGAAATCAAAAGAAACAAATCAAAGGGACGGGACACGCACTACACAAACCTGCGGTTGAAGGCCGAGACCCGTCGTTACGTCCCGAAACTCGTCGCCTTCAAGGAGATCATCAACGATCCGTCCCGTTTCGGAATCAGCCTGAGTTCCATCCCCAACGAGCCTTACTTCACCTCGGTGGACACCGGTGGCCAGATC
>CAXMTM010000116.1:0-3384 GCA_964196385.1 Arenicellales bacterium | reverse complement strand
AGGAGACGGCCGGTTGATGGACGCGTTGCTCGCCATTTTTGTCCGTTCGATTTTCGTCGAGAATCTCGCCCTGGCCTTCTTCCTGGGGATGTGCACGTTTCTGGCCGTATCCAAGCAGATCAAAACCGCCATCGGCCTCGGTGCTGCGGTTATCCTGGTGGAAGGCATCACGGTGCCGGTCAACAACCTGATCTATAACTATCTCCTCCGGGAGGGTGCTCTGGCCTGGGCGGGTCTCGGGCACCTGGATTTCGGTTATCTCGGACTGATCAGTTATATCGGCGTGATCGCGGCCATGGTGCAGATCATGGAGATGATTCTAAACCGGTTTTTCCCCGCCCTGTATAACGCATTGGGGATCTTCCTGCCGCTGTTGACTGTGAACTGCGCCATCCTTGGCGCGTCACTGTTCATGGTACAGCGGGACTACAATTTCGTGGAAAGCGCGGCCTACGGATTCGGCGTAGGAGTGGGCTGGGCGCTGGCCCTGGTTGCGCTGGCGGGCTTGCGGGAAAAAATGAAATACAGCGAAATTCCCGCCGGGTTGCAGGGGCTCGGTATCACTTTTATCACGGCGGGGCTTATGTCCATGGCCTTTATGGGCATGGCTGGCATTCAGTTTTAGTCATGCAGGAAATCATTCTCGGTGTCGGCTTGTTCACCAGTATCGTGCTGGTGCTGGCGCTTTTGATCCTCCTGGCCCGCTTCGGTCTGGTGCCCGGCGGTAATGTCACCATCAATGTGAACGATGAGCGTGATCTTAGTGTCCCGGTGGGAGGCAGACTTTTGGGCGCACTGGCGGCCAATGAATTATTTGTGTCATCGGCCTGCGGGGGAGGTGGCACCTGCGGTCGATGTCGCGTCAAGGTCATTGAAGGGGGCTGTGCTTTGCTGCCGATCGAGGCGTCCCATATCACCAGGCGGGAAGCGGCGGAGGGTGAGCGCCTGGCCTGCCAGGTTTCCGTGGCGAAGGACATGCGGATCCGTGTGCCCGAAGCCGTGTTCGGGGTGAAACACTGGGAGTGCAATGTGCGCTCCAACGATAACGTGGCGACCTTTATCAAGGAGCTGGTGTTGGAGTTGCCCGCTGGGGAAGTCCTGGATTTTCGGGCCGGCGGGTATATACAAATCGAATGCCCGCCCCACAAGTTGCGATACGCAGACTTCGAAATTCCCGCTGCATATCAGGATGACTGGGAACGCTGCGGATTATTCGACCTGGAATCCGTCGTTGATGAACCCGCCATGCGAGCCTATTCCATGGCGAATTATCCCGATGAGAAAAACATCATCATGCTGAATGTCCGGATCGCCGCACCGCCGCCGGCGGCGCCGGCCGGCACCCCTCCCGGCATCATGTCATCCTATATCTTCGGTCTGAAGCCCGGAGATCCGGTGATCATTTCAGGTCCCTTCGGAGAATTTTTCGCCAGCGAGACCGACGCGGAAATGATTTTCGTCGGGGGCGGCGCAGGCATGGCGCCCATGCGGTCCCATATTTTCGATCAGCTGAAACGCCTCAACAGCAAGCGAAAGATCAGTTTCTGGTACGGCGCCCGCAGCCTGCGGGAGGCATTCTACGTGGAGGAATTCGAGCAACTCGCCGCTGACCACGACAACTTTCAGTGGCGCCTGGCATTGTCGGATCCCTTGCCCGGAGATCACTGGAAAGGCCTGACAGGATTTATCCACGAGGTCTTGCTTGAGCACTATCTGAAAGATCATCCAGCACCGGAGGATTGCGAGTATTATCTTTGCGGTCCACCGATGATGAACGCAGCGCTGATCCACATGTTCGATGAACTGGGCGTGGAGGAGGAAAACATCTTCTTCGACGATTTTGGCGGCTAGGCGGACTCCGGAGATATCCATGGAATTATTTGTCGGCAGTTTCATCATTTTCGTATTGACAGCGCTTGCCCTGGGCATTGGACTGCTGTTCCGGGGCCGGCCCATGCATGCCGGCTGCGGTAGCTTACCGGGCGAAAAAAGCTGCAAATCAGAGGCGCTCTGCGGTGGCGCTTGCGGGCGGAAACGGTAATGTTAAAGTCCGTCAGAGTCCGGGATTACATGGCGACGGAGCTGGTGACGCTGCACCCGGACACGGAGATTCTGCGGGCCGTGCATACGTTGCTGAAAAATGACATCGCCGCGGCCCCGGTGGTTGATGAAAACGGAAATCTGGTGGGCATTCTCACCGAACGGGATTGTATGCGGGTGGTATTGAACGCCGGGTATTATTCGGAATACGGTGGTCATGTATCCGATTTTATGAGCAAGGAAGTTGAAACCATCGCGGCGGAGGAGAGCATTGTCGACGCGGCGAAGTTATTTCTCGGGGAGCGCTTTCATCGTTACCCGGTGGTCGAAAACGGCCGTTTGGTCGGTCAGATGAGCCGCCGGGACGTTATGCGGGCCCTGGAGAAGCTCTGGTGATAACGCGAATATATGTGTGTCCGAGAGAGCAATGGTTTCATCCGCGTTGTCCAGCCTCGGATCAGGTATCGAGCCACCTTCGGCTAGTTTATTGCGGCTTCAATCTTTTCAATGAGCTGATCGCCCGCCACTGGCTTGGTAATGACCTCCAGTGCGCCTGCCTCGATTGACGATGGTGCGAGCGAACCGTCCGGTCGTGCAGTGAGCACGATTGTCGGAATCGTTATGCCTTTCTCAACCAGGGATCGCTGCAATTCCACGCCGGTCATTCGCGGAAAATACAGATCCAGTATCATGCAAGATGGCAGATTGTCCGTATCGAAGTCAGCCAGGAATGCCTCGCAGGAATGGTAGGACTTTGCCTCCCAGCCGTGCAATTCCATTAACATGCGGATTGGCTCGCTGACAGAATCGTCGTCGTCGATTACGACGATGCGCGGATTGTCCCGATTAGTCATGAGTAATTTCAAGCATGGGAGTGCGAGCAGAAATTCGTAGCAAGTACCCGAGCTTAGTCAGTCCGAAACAAACGGCAAACTAGGGGATATACCTATTTCCGGGGCAATGTGACTAATGCGATTGGGCAGGATTTGCAGTGGGCCCGCATGATTCGTGGATGAGTGAGATAAGACGCTCGCTGCTAATTGGTTTGTGTAATACCGTACAGCGTGCGAGATCAACGGCGGCGATATCCTTCGCAGACGTATCGCCGGTAATCAGGATTGTTGGAAGATCTTCGCCGACCAAATTCCGAATGCGGCGTAAGACTTCTATGCCACTTAGTCCAGGCAGGCGGTAGTCGGAGACGACAATATCAGGTCGTAATCCATCTTCGATCTTGGCGAGTGCATCGTCACCATGTAACGCCGATTGTACGTCGAACCCTTCGATTTTCAGCAACATCACTGTGGCATCGATAATGGCAGGATCATCGTCGACGATCAGCAC
>CAXMTM010000115.1:0-4897 GCA_964196385.1 Arenicellales bacterium | reverse complement strand
GTCAAGACGATTCGGGGCCCTGCCCTTTGCCGATCTTTTCGAACCGGCCATCCGGTACGCCAGCGATGGTTTTGTGGTGAGTCCTACGGTCCAGCATTACTGGAGCGAAGCGGTTGAGACTTATTCCGGATATTCCGGGTTTCAGTCTGCTTTCGCTCCCGCCGGACGCGCGCCGCAGGTGGGGGAACTGTTTTCTATTCCTGAGCTGGGCATGACGCTTAGCCGTATTGCGGAAACGGAAGGAGAGGCCTTTTACCGGGGGGACCTGGCCCGGCAGATGGTGGCGTACCTGAACCCGAACGGGTGCGAAATATCTTTGCAGGACCTGGCCAATCACCAATCGGAGTGGGTGACACCTATCAGCATGGACTATGGTGATGTCTCGCTGCTGGAAATTCCACCGAACGGGCAGGGCATTGCCGCGCTGGTTGCGCTGGGGATACTGGAACATCTCTCATTGCATGACTATGCCGTGGACAGCCCGGACAGTGTTCATCTCCAGATCGAGGCCACCAAAATTGGTTTGCACGTTGCGCAAACGCATGTGACGGACCCGGGGCACATGGGCGTGACCGTGGATCAGATGCTGGACGAGGAACTGCTGAAAGAATATGCGCAGCGGATCAGTCTGGGCAGCGCCATCCCGGTGGCAGGCCTGCCCCAGGGTGGGGGCACGGTGTACCTCACCACCGCGGACAAGAACGGCATGATGGTGTCTTACATCCAGTCGAACTTTTCGGGCTTTGGTTCGGGCATCGTGGTTCCGAACACCGGCATTAGCCTGCAAAATCGTGCCGCGGGTTTCAGCCTGGAACCGGACCATCCCAACGTCGTGGCTGGAAACAAGCGGCCGTTCCACACCATCGTGCCGGGTTTCGTATTGCGCCATGGGGCGCCATTGATGAGCTTCGGCGTCATGGGTGGGCACATGCAGGCGCAGGGCCACGTGCAGATGATGACGCGTATATTTACCTATGGGCAGAACCCACAGGCGGCCTCTGACGCACCGCGCTGGTACATCAACGAGCACGGAGAAATAGTGTTCGAGCAGGGATTTGACGATACCGTGGTCGGCAATCTTGTTGAAAACCGGGGACACCGGTTATCGCACTCACAACCCAAATTTTCGTTTGGTGGAGCACAACTGATCTACCTTCTTGAAAACGGGACTTACTGTGCCGCCTCGGATCACCGTAAAGACGGACAAGCGGTGGGATTTTAGGCTGCGTTTCTCACGGGGTGGCGAGATGATCAAGTGAGGGCTCATCACCGGTGAGAAATGGGGGCGAGAAATTTTAACTTGAAGATCTCGGCAATAGCACCGGGTAAAGTGGTGCTGCTCGGTGAATATTCGGTACTGGAAGGCGCACCGGCCCTGTCCATTGCCGTGGATCGTGGCGTTCGTGTGGACATCAGTCCCGTCGATAGCGGGCAGTGCAGGGCTTTTGCTGTTGCGCTGTCGCAGCATCCAGCCAGGTTCACCATTGGTGCAGATGGAATGCTGCTGTGGCTGGATGACAACGGCCCTGAATATTTCGGGCTGCTCAAGTCGGTCGTCGATACCCTGTCGGTTTCGGGTTATTTGGTCGGGCAGATGCCGGAAGACGCCTTCGAAATTCACCTGGACAGTACGCAGTTGTTTCATGACAACACAGATCGTAAATCGTGCAAGCTCGGTCTTGGTTCCAGCGCCGCGCTGACGGTTGCTTTGGCCCACGCACTACGGGAATATTCCGGCGGAACGCCGCTGGATGCAGGACGCTGGTTGCCGGTGCTGGTGGCAGCCCATCGAACGATGCAGGCCGGGCGAGGCAGCGGGATCGATATTGCCACCAGCCTGTATGGTGGCGCCATTGAATATCAACTGATCGGCGCGAGCCCGTCGGTAAACCGGCTGACCTTGCCGGTGAGGTTGAAATACTCGTTCGTTTGGTCGGGTCTACCTGCCTCCACGTCCACATTGCTGCGGGAACTGGACGTTTGGCGTGACCAGAACGTCAGTAAATTCAATAACATAACAGACCAGATGGGTGCCGCCGCCGCCGATGGCGCCGCTGCCATCAAGGATGGAAATTGTGAAGGATTTCTTGCTGCAGCGAGCCGTTTCAGCGAATTTCTGGATATCCTGGGCACCTCGGCGTGTCTGGATATATTCAGCCCGCCCCATCGCGCCCTGTTGGCACTGGCAATGAAGTCAGGATTGGTTTATAAACCCTGCGGCGCCGGAAGTGGAGATCTTGGCGTTGTCATGGGCACCGATGTGAACGATATCGACCAGTTCGTAAACCGGGCCCGAGACTCAGGTTATAAAATAGTTGATATCTCCCCGAATTCCAGCGGGGTACAGACGATCAGGAGTTAGTGAATGTTATCAAAGTTGTCCCGCATTCCCGATTTTTACAAATTGAGCGTATCGCAGAGAGTACGGGCGGTGCGCGACCGTGGATTGATCGACGAACGTGACTACCTGACTCTGGTGCGCGGTGACCATACGTTAAAAGTCAAAACCGCGGACAAGATGATCGAGAATGTGATCGGCGTCATGGGATTGCCGGTCGGTCTGGGCCTGAATTTTGTTATCAATGACAAGGAATACGTGGTGCCGCTGGTCGTTGAAGAACCTTCCATAGTGGCTGCGCTGAGTGCCGCAGCCAAGATAGTGCGCGCTAACGGCGGGTTCTTCGTTGCCAGCACCGAACCGATATTGATTGGTCAGGTCCAGGTCATAGGCGTAAAGGAAATGGCCAGGGCCAGGGCTGATTTGCAACAGCGCAAACAGGAAATACTCAATCTGGCCAACAGTTTGCACCCGAAAATGGTCGCCCGCGGCGGCGGCGCCAAGGACATCGAAATCCATACGCACCCTTCTCCCGCCGCCGGCGGCGATATGCTGGTCGTCCACCTGCTGGTGGACACCTGCGATGCCATGGGGGCAAACCTGGTCAATACCATGTGTGAAGGCGTCGCTTCGCTGGTTGAGACCATCACCGGCGGCAAGGTATTTTTAAGGATACTGTCCAACCTTACCGACCGCGCCCTGGTTACCGCGGAGTGTGTCATACCCTGCGACTACCTCGCCGGAAAAGGTTTTTCAGGTGAGCAAGTCAGGGACGGCATAATCGTAGCGTCGGAATTTGCGGTGGTCGACCCATACAGGGCGGCGACCCACAATAAAGGCATCATGAACGGGGTCGATGCCGTAGCGCTTGCCACCGGCAACGACTGGCGCGCCATCGAGGCCGCAGCCCATGCCCATGCTGCCCGCGGCGGACATTATTCGTCACTCAGCCGCTGGTCGAAAAACGACAACGGTGAACTTGTCGGCTGGATGGAAATTCCAATGAAGGTTGGAATCGTGGGCGGACCCCTTCAATCCAATCCGACAGTAGCGTTGAACCACCGTATGCTGAAGACCGAATCCGCAAGGGAACTGGCCGAGGTGATGGGTGCGGTGGGGCTGGCCCAGAATTTCGCCGCGCTGCGGGCATTGGCGAGCGAAGGGATACAGCACGGCCATATGACGCTGCATGCGCGCAGTGTTGCCAGTGCCGCGGGTGCGCCCGCCGAATTATTCGATACCGTGGTGGAGCGCTTGATTGAAAGCGGGGAAATCAAGGTTTGGAAAGCATATGAAATCATCAGTGAGTTAAAGCAGCAGTCCGCCCCCGTCACGGTCGTCGGCAAGAACAGGACGCGATCGCTTTGCGCCGGGCATGGAAAAATCATATTGCTGGGGGAACATGCCGTGGTTTATGGACGCCACGCCATCGCAGCGCCGGTGCCGCTGGCCATTCAGGCTCAGATCGAGGATATCGACTCCGGCATCGAGCTGATGATCCCGCGCTGGGGTGTGGAACAGTCATTGCACCCGGAAGCGAAAGACCCGCAGTCGTTTGACCAGCCACTGGCGACCATACTGGAAAAGCTGGAACTCGGCGCCCGTGCGATGCGTATCACCGTGTTCGCCAACGTTCCGCGCGCCATGGGGCTGGGCGGTTCAGCCGCGGTAGCGGTGTCCATCATTCGGGCCATGGACGAACACTTCAAATTGAATCTGTCGGATGAAGAGGTGAACAGCCTGGCTTTCGAGTGTGAGAAAGTGGCCCATGGCACGCCGTCGGGAATCGACAACACCATGGCCACCTACGGTTGCCCATTGCTGTACAGAAGGGGCGAGCCGCCGCTGGTCGAAACCATAACTCCGAAAGAGCCGATCAACCTTGTCATCGGTATGAGCGGTATCGAAAGCCTCACGGCGCGGATGGTAGCAGGCGTACGCAAGGCGTGGCAGCGAAACAACAGATTATATGAGCAGATTTTTGACAGCATAGACCGGTTGGCCCTCGAGGCCGTCAAGGCCATACACAATCATGATATGGAGTACCTGGGTGATCTGATGAATATTTGTCAGGGTCAGTTGAATTCTCTGCAGGTATCCAGCTGGGAGATCGAAGAGATGATCCAGTTGGCGCGGAGGACTGGCGCGCTGGGGGCGAAACTGACCGGCGGTGGCGGCGGTGGATCGATTATCGCCCTGTGCTCCGACAATTCCGCCGAAGTTGCGGCGGCCATCGAAAGTTCAGGCTATCAGGCGATGGAAGTAACCATTGAATAACCTGGCGCGACAAGCACGCAACGATGCAGTGGTATCCTTCGACTCCGAGCAATTGATTCTGGTCGACAGTGATGATATCGAAATCGGCCACCTGCACAAGGACAAATGCCATGACGGCAATGGCTTATTGCACCGCGCATTTTCCCTGTTCATATTCAACGAAAATGGGGATGTGCTGATACAGCAGCGGAGTGCTCAGAAAAGACTGTGGCCATTGTACTGGGCAAACAGTTGCTGCAGCCATCCGCGTCACGGGGAAAAAATGGACGATGCGGTGCGCAG
>CAXMTM010000114.1:0-21324 GCA_964196385.1 Arenicellales bacterium | reverse complement strand
CATCTATTAGACAGTATATTAAAACAAAGTTGTCCGAAAGGACGAAAAAATTGCCGTGTACCTGAACATAGACCCATATATTCATCCGCGGTCTACGGGATAGTCATTTAACCAATTACTGTCTTAAGCCAGTTTGTACGGCGATGTAATACCCTGAGGAAATTGATTAATTGGTAGCTGTACGGTTTATCCCGATAAAAATCGGCGCGGGGGCGCACCTCCTGTGGCAGGAGCGGCGCCCTCGCCGCGATTAATCAGAAGTTCCCTGAATCGACTGGAGAAATACCATGGAAATCAGAACCGTCGACGTGGCAATCATCGGGTCCGGATCCGCCGGCCTGAACGCACGCCGTGAAGTCGAGAAGGCTGGCGGGCGGCCGCTGCTGATCGAATCCGGTGCTTACGGCACGACCTGTGCGAGGGTGGGCTGTATGCCTTCAAAGTTGCTGATTGCCGCCGCCGATGTGGCTCACGAGGTGGCCGGTGCGGCTCGCTTCGGAATCGAAGTGGGCGACGCCTGCCACATCGACGGCCAGCGTGTACTGGAGCGCGTCCGTGCGGAGCGGGATCGGTTCGTCGGCTTTGTCGTCGAGGATACTGAGGCGTTGCCGGACGAACAGCGTTTGAATTGCCGGGCCCGGTTCGTCGGCCCTACAACGCTTGAGGTGGGAGGACATACCCGTGTTGAGGCTGGTGCGGTCGTGATCGCCGCCGGTAGCACGCCACTCATACCGCCGCCATTTAACGAGATCAATACTCATGTAATGGTCAACGACGATGTGTTCGAGCTGCCTGATCTGCCGAAAAGTATTGCGGTTATCGGCACCGGCATCATTGGCCTTGAACTTGGTCAGGCCCTGGCCCGGCTCGGCGTCAGGGTCTCCTTCTTCACTCCTTTCGATGCCCTGGGCCCAATAACGGACCCTGAAGTCCGGCGCGTGGTCCATGAGGTCCTTACTGCAGAACTCGATATGAGGCTCAAATCGGAAATCCTGTCCGCGGTGCCCCAGGGAGCCGGGGTGCAGCTGCACTGGCGGGACGCCGATGGTCAGGAGCAGTGGCAGCACTTCGAACGCGTGCTGATCGCCGCTGGCCGCCGGCCCGGTCTCCCCGACCTGGATTTACACAACACCGGTTTGGAGTTGGATGAACATGGAATTCCTAACTGGGATCCCCGCACCACCCAATGTGGGGATGCGCCGATTTTTCTCGCCGGTGACGTCAGCGGGCATATTCCATTGCTCCATGAGGCGACGGACGAGGGGCGCATCGCCGGTGCCAACAGCATGTTGTACCCGAATGTAAGCGCACACGTGCGGCGCGCACCGCTGGCGATTGTTTTTACCGACCCCCAGATGGCTATGGCGGGGATGCGCTATGATCAGTTGGACCTGAACGCGGTGGAAATTGGTCAGGTCTCGTTCAACAACCAGGGCCGCTCTCGGGTGATGGGCCAGAACCGTGGGTTATTGCGCGTGTATGGCGACCGCGAGTGCTGTTCCATAATTGGCGCGGAAATGTTCGGACCGCGAGTCGAACACATGGCTCATTTGTTGGCCTGGGTGACGCAGGAACGTATGACGGTGCGGCGTGCACTGGAGATGCCCTTCTATCACCCGGTGGTGGAGGAGGGGTTACGCACAGCACTGCGTGATCTTGCTGCCAGGCTCAAGGTGACCGGTGACTGCCGATCTGAGGATATGGCCACCGCGCCGGGAACTTGATCCGGGCCGCAGGTGAGAAATGCAGGCTGGGATCGTAGTAAATACATTTGCCGTTGTCGGTTCCCGACAGACTCCTGGAGGGATTCTTAGCCGGTTTTTATTTCTGTTTTTTCAAGGAGACTCGAGGCATCGTCTTGTTGCTCCCATTGTGCAACCCCCAGTTGAATTTCTATGGGTTGACCCTCTTCCAGGATGGCCTTGATTTTGTGCGCGAATATTTCTGCTTTCTGCAAATTTGTTTCGGGAAGAAAAATTAAATATTCATCATTCTCCCAGGTGCCGACGTAGTCTATGACTCGAACGTTGTTTGCAAGTTTGTCGCTGATTATATTTCGAATTTGTTGTTTGTCCGGGCCGCTACTACTGTTTATTTGATCAGGGACTTCGGTACATCTCAGTCTGACCATCGAGAACGGATTGGAATAACGACCGCTTCTCGCTATCTCGCGCAGGAGTGACCGATACATACTGCCGGCAGTCGACAGACCGTTGCCGTCGGTAGACTTCAACTCGTTTATAAGGTTTCCAAGCCCCGAAAAGTTTGCGTTCATTGATTATCCTTGCTGTGTGTATCGTAAACCCAGGGTATTAATGATAACGCAAGATGGGGAAAACCGACACCTGGCTGGGTGTGCAATGTTACCCCCGTCGTGCTCACCCGGCGTGGGTCGAGGAAAATTTCCAAATCCACTGCTGTTGCAGCATTTCCAGTATTTCGGCGTGTTTCCAGTAAAATCGGCGAATCGGCCCCATTTTTGATGTTTTCGACGATAGTGGCACTGTGTCGTCTCACCAGCATTCGATTGGGCGGGTCCGATAGGGGGCGTAAGAACCAGCCTGATTTTCTTACCAGGATACCGGCCATAGCTTAATTGCCAGGGGGTGGGGGTGGATGTACCGCAGAAGCGGGCGGTGTGGTGAAATGGAATATTCGACATAACAGTTACAGTAACAAATCTTCATCGATACGATGATAGATACTGGCGGAAGCAATGAGGGAGTTGGCAGTGAGTTTCGGCACACCGTAGACTTCAGCACTGACTGCATAATCTTTTTTTATTTTTGTCAATAACAGATCGAAATCTCCATCGCCAGACAACAATATAACGGTATCCACGTTTGTTGCTGTTTCCAGAACATCAATTGTGATGCCAACGTCCCAATCACCTTTGGCGGAGCCGTCACTCCGCTCAATATAGGGTTTGAGTTTTATCGTGAAGCCAATCTGTTTGAGGGCATTCTGGAACTTGAGTTGTTTGTGGTCGCTGCGATGAATTGCATAGGCCGTTGCTGAAACAATCTCTCCTCCGGAGCTTATACGTTGCCAAAGCTTTCGGTAATTGAACTGGCGCCCATAAGCCTGGCGAGTGGTGTAGTAAATGTTTTGTACATCTACGAAAACAGCGATTTTTTTCATCGACAGAAGTGCAGGTCAGTCCTCGCAGAACGGAGCCATATTACGGCTTTCGTTTTTCTTGTTCATTCTATCCTATGTTGGTCAACCGGGCTGAGCCCCACAATAAGAATATACACCTGCTTGTCAGCTTGTGCCTGATCGAGAATCAAGTAAGGTTTCACGACGATCCAGACTTTCTTTAGGCCAATGGATTCTGCGGTCATAGTATTCTTCGACTGCTGGTGCATCTTTTGGCAGCACTACCCATGGTTGTTTCGACGAAGTAAAGACGTGAATTTCCGGCGGCAGCATATCGGGGTTATTTAACGTTCCAACCCGTACAAAACGAACCGCATCTCCTGCACCGGCATAATTACTCCAAAGAGCAATATAACATTTCGGGCAACGTGTAATATTTTGCCCTTTGCCGCTATTTGACGGGGTGCTTACTATCTCAGGGTTGCCCCGCAATAGAATCACCCTGTCTGCTTCGATCATCGCGTTTAGTGCGAACGATGCGCCTGTTTCTCTTTGACACCAACGGCAGTGACAACAATGCACGAACAGAGGTTTGGTTGTAAGGCAGTAGCTTATCGCACCACATGTACACCCGCCTTCGGCAAAATACGAAAAATCCACATTCATTTGATGGCCTCCCTCGGCAACCTGACAGGCAACGAGCCGGATATTAAGTTATCCGGCTTGATTGATTTGTAATCGAACGGCAGTGCAATTAAACCAGATCCCTGTATCTGCGAAGGGTTTTATTTCTTGTCATACTCCCGGCGTGAATTGACGATCCCAGCCGACCGGGAATTCCATGTCCCGCAGCAGTAACTGGTGTGCTCCGGCCGGCACCGATATCCCGATCTTCCAGGTCTCATCGTAATCACCCCAGCCGCTGGCCGGATAATCGGTCCAACTGGCCATCCATTCCTGCCCATCGATATAAAGCTGCGGCCTCACGATGAATGCAGGTTGAGAGACAAAGATCACCCGTTTTCGACCATCGGTGCGGATACTGATTTGATCACCGTTCAATTCGGCACTAAACGGTGCCTCGCCGTGAACAACTACCCCACGCCCGAGGTCGACCCTTTTGGTTTTTTTCTCGTAGCCTGAGTCGATCCTCCGCGTTTGTGGCTTCAGAGCGCTGAGTGGGACGGTACGTTCGAAAGGGCCGTGGCCCTCCACGATAAAAGCCTTGTAGCCGATGCTGCCCGATCCGGATGTCATCGCCAGCACCACTTTGTCAGCGAACACCCGCACCGCCCCACTCCTGCCGGTGAAGACGATGCCTCCGCGCTGGTAGTGGAATGGTTCGTCGGCAATGAACACGGTATCAGTTGACTCGCGGTTTCGAATGCGCAAGACGCCCTCTTCCAGTTTCTCTGCCTGGGGGGCCGGTTCCGAGTCTGTTGCCGGATAGAGAACATAAAAATAGTCTTCTCCCGGCCCGGCTGCAATTTCGACGATGGTTTTGGTTTCCTTGCCCTTGAGACCGTCTTGTCGAGGATAGTCCATGGTCATCCGGATGCGGATTTCCCGTTCGCGGCTGAACCAAAACCAGGACAGGGCGCCATAGTCGGTGTTCATCTGCAGCGTTTGCCCGCGGCGCGCCGGCATCTGGCCAACCCCAACGTTTTGGTTCAGGGGCGTCGCAGCTTTGTCGAACGCCTCGCCGTCTACTGTTATCCGGTCCGCATGGCCCAGATTGAGCCAGTTCCACCACTTATTGCGATGCACGCCGCCAGGAAAGGTGTCGCGCAGGACGAAATAGTTCGCCCCGTCCTGTTCGTTACTTTTCAGGAACATGACGTGCCGTCGCCAGTACATGGCTTTATCGTCGTCGTGAAAAAGTTGACCGGGGTAGAATCGTTCGGCCATGGCGTAATCGACACCGGGCCCGAATCCATAGTCGCTAACAGCCCCATCGACCCGCCCGAACACCTCCTGCAGGTCGCGGCGCCCAACCTTCACCTGGTTGTGATAGATGCCGTTGTTGTCAGTCGCCACGCTGTTCAGGTACTGATAAGCGGTACCGGGTGACAGCGGGGCACCTTTGGCGTAAACGATGGCATTGAGGGCATCGGTATCCCAGTGGGACCAGTTCATTCCCGCCCGCAACAGCATGGTGGTCTCACCGGGCCCGTAATGATGGCGGAAGATGACGCCATAAGCCGGGAAGAATTCCGTCGTCAGCGGAGCGGCGGCGGGAGCGATGTGGGGCAGGTAAAATGGGAGATAACCTTCTACGTCTTCGCCCACGCGCCAGGGTCTTTGATTCGGGGTCAGGATGCCTGTATTACCTTTGGCCGCCAGGTAGGTCTGTCTCAGAAACGCGGCCTGCTCCGGGTGATGGTCGGCGACCGCGGCCATGCCGATCCCCCACATGCTCTCTATACCGTTTGGCGAGTTGCCCATGCCCGGAATGATGCGCCGGTTGCTAAACCGCGGGTCTGGTACCGTCAAGTTTGCCAGGTAGCGCAGGGTGGCGAAAAGGTAGCCCTCGCTGCTGAAGTCATGTGCGCCAAGGTTGCGCAGTACGTTCTGTGTGACGTTCATGGTGCGGGTCGGGCTGTACAACTGATAAGCCGGGGCTGCAATCCACGGGCCGTCCGGCGAGGTTTGAGTGGCGAATTTGAACCGCACATAGCGCCTGATTCGGTCCATCCAGAACGGGTGGCGCGGGTGATCGTGCAGCAGTCCGGCGAAATAAGTGAGCGCCAGGGTGCGGTTGATGGTCATGTTGTTGTTGCCCAGGTGTACGCCGGCACCCCTGGGATTGAAATCAGGCTCGGATAGCAGGTTGGCATACAAGGCGAGAAGTCTGCGCAGATCCCGCCGCAGGCCCATGGGGAGGCGTCTGCTGGCCAGCGCGTCTTCGGCCAGGAGCACGAACGCGTAACGTTGCGATTGACGATAGTGGGACAACCCGGCGTGAAAAAAGTCAGCGCGCCCGAAAGCACTGTTGAGTCCGGCAATGACCGTCTCTGCATGTCGCACTGCGTCCGTCTCTTTGCCGCTGAACAGATACCAGTTTCGGAGCAGATCCTTGTCTGGATGTTCGTCCATGCCGATCTTCAGACGTTGTATATGATCTGGAGAGAAGAAAACTCCCGGGTACCGGGTGTTTCCCTCCGGGTAGTCGACGATCCAGTCCTTATAACGATCCAGTCCGATATAACCGAAACGGGCCTGGCCGAGTTCGAAATCGTCACCGGAGTACAGGCCCCATACCCTCCGGCCGTAAGTCTCATTTAAGCCCGGGTCGTGTTCGTGGGTGGAAAAGGGCGAGTAATCATCCGCAATGTCCAACGACCACCGCATTCGTCTGACGCTGATGGGCAGCGTGGCGCTGATACCGGCCCCTTTTGTATACCACGCGTTCAGCGACATGGTCCTGCGCCACGATCCGACGTGCAGTGGAACCAATCCGATATTGATTGCCGCCTCCGTTGCTTCTCCTGATACCTGAATTCCCCCTGCGTATCCTCCCCACTTGCCACCGGGTACCATCTTTGCCAGCAAAACCGCTTCCTGCTCAGGCTGACGGGGGCGCGGTGCCTGACCAACGCCGCCGACCGGGGGCTCGCCTTCGGTTATTCCGGTTTTGGAGGAGATGTACTCGTCGAATCCCGACGTGTGCGGTTCGGGCAGGGGTTTTTCGCCGATTTTATTCAGTATCGAAACCTGTGCCGGTTGCCAACCCCGGTGCAAGTCGAGCAACAGCATGTCTTCGCCGTTGCCCACAGTTTTGAAATCGAATTCTTCGCTAATGACCGCCAGCGGCATAGCGGGCGACAGGCGCAGTCGCAGCGCGTACGTTCCTGCGGGCTGGAACCGGTATCGGGCTTCATACTCGAACAGCGCCGGGCCCTGGCGGATTATTCTGAAATTCGTGGCCAGCACCTTGCGCCCCGTCAGCAAGCGGCTGTGGCCGATGAACTTGTTTGTCCCCGGCGCCCAGCTCAACAGGGGGCCCTGCACCGTCGCGGCGGTAACGCCTGCCGGGTAAACCTGTTCGGCCGGGGCAGGCAGGCGCACGGCGATATGCTCGTTGCGTATTTCAATATACCCCTCGCCGGTTGAAAGCCTGAGCGTGGATTCAGAGGCGCGCCGCCAGGGGGTTACCGAGTACGAGGCGGTCCGGCCTCGGCCGACTCGTGCCATGAATGTCAATACGCCGCCTTCAACCTGGGATGGAACGATGGTGCCGGTCTCGTCAACCACTGATACAGGCCCAGTGGCGAAATCATTGCCGTTTATGCGGTAGTGCACCGGTTCCGGCCCCCAGTCTCGAAATCCGTAGTCCGTGATTGCGATTGTGCCGTCGGCCGGAACCGCCCGGCGTACGGTTGGGTCTGCCGGCGGCTCCGCGTGCACGGTGGCCGCCATTACGAGAAGGGCAAGTCCGATAAATCGCATCACTGGCCCCAATTTCTATTTACTACACACGTGCGCTGGACAGGACACGCTCTACGTTAGGGTAGTTCACTTCGCCCGGCCCGGTCAGCCGGCTGCCAAAACGCGATGTGGATGGAGACATGGTGCATGGCATTGTAGCGAATTCGACACGCCGCCGGAGACGAATAAGTTTATTGCGCCACCGCAGTGGCGATGCGGCGCGGAAAACTGAACGATCTGACGACCATGGCTGCACTGTCCGCCGCTGGGATCGGCTTATGTATACTGCCCTCGGACCAGCAGCACGCGGACCTCGATCGACTGTTTAAGGTTCCTGGAACCTTTAGTGAACTGTGGCTGCTGACCCACCCCGATCTCCACAGAATTCCCCGGGTCAAGGTAGTGTGGGATGCGATATCCGAGACCTGCAATAGTTGGGAATCATAGTCGAAAAATATGTAACTACATGTAAAGAAGCAAGCCACGACCCCAACTGACATACGCCACCCCCTGTTTTACCCGGCCAGCAGCCGGTCCAACTGGTTGGCAAAAGCCCGGCGGTCGGTCTGGCTTAACGATGCCGGTCCCCCGGTATCCACACCGCTGTTGCGCAGGGTGTCCATGAAGTCCCGCATATTCAGGCGCTGGCGGACATTTTCTTCGGTGTAGAGTTCGCCGCGCGGGTCCAGGGCCAGGCAGCCTTTGGCGATTGCCTCGGCGGCCAGCGGGATGTCTGCCGTTATGACAAGATCACCCTTTTCCGCCTGTTGTACGATGTGGTTGTCTGCAACGTCAAAACCTGCCGCCACCTGTATCGAGCGGATATATCGGGACCTGGGAGTGTGCAGCGGCTGGTTGGCAACCAGGGTCAGTGCCATGCCTACCCTTTCCGCAGCCCGGAACAGGATTTCCTTGATTACTTTCGGACAGGCGTCGGCGTCGACCCAGATCTTTTTTAATCTCATTGCCTTTGCGGCGGGCTTGTACTCCGCGGTAGTGATTTTATTGTAATTCTTGAGCAGGGTACTATACTACGCCGCCCCCCACACCCATGATCGCGCTTCCATCTTCGCACCAGGAATCCCAGATGTCCGATGTCAAGCCCCCCGCCTCCGACTTTCGCGAGATGAATCTGCCTGCCTCTTTGTTGGCCGCGCTCGAAGAGGTCGGCTACGAAACCCCAACACCGATCCAGATCCAGGCGATTCCCCATCTGCTCGATGGCCTGGATCTGCTGGGACACGCCCCCACCGGCACCGGCAAGACCGCCGCGTTTGCTTTGCCCCTGCTGGCGCGTATCGATATTAGCCGTCAGAAAATTCAGGTGATGGTTCTCACTCCGACCCGGGAACTGGCGATACAGGTAGCCGAGGCCTTTCAACGCTATGCCTCCCACATAAAGGGCTTTCACGTGCTGCCGGTCTATGGCGGCCAGGATTATGCAGGGCAGCTACGGCAGTTGAAACGGGGAGTGCATGCGGTTGTTGGTACACCGGGACGGTTGATGGATCACATGCGCAGAGGCACCCTCAAGCTGGATAACCTTGAGGCGCTGGTATTGGATGAGGGGGATGAGATGTTGCGCATGGGCTTCATCGACGACGTCGAATGGATCCTGGAGCAGGCACCGGCGAAGCGTCAGATGGCCCTGTTTTCGGCAACCATGCCGAAAGAGATCCAGCGCATCGCCCGGCGTCATCTGCATGACCCGCGGGTGATTGCCATCAAGACCCGCACCGCCACTGCCGATACTATCCGTCAGCGTTACTGGCTGGTGAGCGGTCTGCACAAGCTGGACGTGTTGACACGTATACTGGAAGTGGAGTCCTTCGATGCCATGCTCATCTTTGTGCGCACCAAGATCGCCACTACGGAGCTGGCGCAACGATTGGAGGCGCGGGGTTACTCCGCCTCGGCATTGAACGGCGATATGGCGCAAAAACAAAGGGAGCAGATGATCGAGCGTCTGAAACGAGGCTCACTGGATATCCTGGTTGCCACCGATGTGGCTGCGCGAGGCCTGGATGTGGAGCGGATCAGTCACGTGGTCAACTATGATATACCCTATGATACCGAAGCCTACATTCACCGCATCGGGCGTACCGGCCGGGCTGGCCGCAAGGGCGATGCCATCCTGTTCGTCGCACCCCGGGAGCGGCGAATGCTCAACGCCATCGAAAAGGCGACGCGACAGAAGATCGAACTCATGGAGTTGCCCACCACCGAGGTGGTCAACAACAAACGGATCGCCGATTTCAAACAGCGCATCAGCGACACCCTGGCGGCCGGCGAACTGGAATTCATGCAGAACCTGCTGGAACAGTACCAGCAGGAACACGACGTGCCGGCGCTGGAGATCGCCGCGGCGCTGGCCAGCATATCCATTGGCGACCGGCCGTTATTGCTGAAGCTGGAAAAAGAAAAACCCGTCCGCCCCAAGGGCCCTAAAGCCGAGCCGAGGCAGCGCAGTGAACGGGGCGAACCGGGCCGGCGCAAGGAACGGGGTGAACCGGGCCGGCGCAAGGAACGGGGCGAACCAGAGCAGCGCAGGGAACGGCACGAACCGGACCAGCGCAGGGAACGGGACGAACCGGACCAGCGCATGGAGCGGAGTGAACCGCGTCAGCGCAAACCGCTGACCCGGCCCGCCAAGGGCATGGAGCGGTTTCGCATCGAGGTGGGACACCAGCACGACGTCAAGCCCGGCAATATCGTCGGCGCCATTGCCAACGAGGCTGGACTGGATGCCCAGCACATCGGCCACATCGATATTCATACGGATTTCAGTATGGTCGACTTGCCATCAGGCATGCCTAACGATGTTCTTCAGGACCTCAGGAAGGCGTGGGTGTGTGGCCAACGCCTCAATATCTCTCGTCTGGAAAAACCTGGAAAAAAGAAAAAAAGTGGGTACGAGGCGAAAAAGAGCAAAAAACGGAAGACTATTACTCTGTCAAAGCCTTGAGGACCCCTTGAAAGAATACCAGTTTCTGGTAGACTGCCGCTCTTTCGGGTACTTGACCGGTTAGTACCGCTTGCGGCCTTGAGGCCGCCGAAAGATCTCTTGACTCGTTTGCCTCTCCTCCTCTTATCTCGGCGCAGGGCCTCCCGCTTCACTAGAATTCCTTAATCCAGCCCGGACCGGCCCCCGCCAGCAAATGCTGCGACAGGGAGGGCAAGACTGGAGTAAATACCCCAATGTCATTCAATACCCTCGGCCTGTCGGCCGAACTCCTGCGCGCCGTCAGTGCGCAAGGCTACACGATACCCACCCCCATCCAGCGCAAGGCGATCCCCGCCATTCTGGATGGCAAGGATGTTATGGCCGGCGCCCAGACCGGCACCGGCAAAACCGCCGGTTTCGCCCTGCCGCTGCTGCAACGATTAAACCTGAACCCCACTAAAAATGGTCGGCGCCCCGTTCGGGCCCTGATTCTCACCCCGACCCGGGAGCTGGCAGCCCAGGTGGGCGACAGCGTGGAGACTTACGGCCGTCATCTGCCCCTGCGATCGGCGGTTGTCTTCGGCGGTGTCAAAATCAACCCTCAGATTGAAAAACTGCGACGTGGCGTCGATATCCTGGTGGCTACTCCGGGACGTCTGCTGGATCACGCCGGCCAGAAGACGGTGAACCTGTCACAGATCGAGATTCTGGTGCTGGACGAAGCCGACCGCATGCTGGATATGGGCTTTATCCATGACATCCGCAAGATTCTGGCCCTGCTGCCCGGCAACGGTACTCGCCAGAACTTGCTGTTTTCTGCCACCTTTCCCAATGAAATCAGACAACTTGCCGCCCGTTTGCTCAACCGTCCCGAGTTGATCGAGGTGGCGCGCAGCAACGCTACCGCGGAGGGGATCGAGCAAGTGGTTCACCGGGTAGACAAGCACCGCAAGCGGGATATGCTGAGCCACATGATCGGCTCGCGCAACTGGCGCCAGGTGCTGGTGTTCACCCGTACCAAGCACGGTGCTAACCGCCTGGCCCAGCAACTGGACAAAGATGGTCTGAGTGCCGCCGCCATCCATGGCAACAAGAGTCAGGGCGCCCGCACCCGCGCGCTGGCAGGATTCAAAAACGGTGAAGTGAGAGTGCTGGTGGCTACTGATATTGCAGCCCGCGGCCTGGACATCCAGCAGTTGCCCCATGTGGTGAACTACGAACTGCCCAATGTGCCGGAGGATTATGTGCACCGCATTGGTCGCACCGGCCGCGCCGGCAACGGTGGCGAGGCGGTTTCACTGGTGTGTGTGGATGAGCACAAGTTGTTGCAGGACATCGAACGACTTTTGAAACGCGAGATCCCCAAGTTGATCGTGGACGGCTATGCGCCCGATCCCGATATTCAGGCAGAACCCATACAAACAGGGCGAAATGGAAACGATCGTTGCCAGCCACGCAAACAGTCCGGGGGCCGTAACAGGGACATGTCTTCAACCAGGCGGCCATCGGAAGACCGGCACGAGTCCGGGTCTGCTCATTTCGACGCAAAACGTGTCCGGGCCAAACCTGCACGGCGCAAGCCCGGCAATTCCCCGGCAGCGCAGCATCGGCGCCCACGTTCTGCCCGGGGTGGGGAATCTGCTACTCGCTAGGAAGTGTCCATCGAGTAACTACGGCGGCTGTCATTCCGGCGTATGCCGAAATCCGGCAAGTCGTTGAGACCGCTCAAGCTGCTCTCGGTCCCGGCTGTTGCGTGGTCGTCTGGTTCGTGAAAAATGGTTATTTCGATGCCGGGGGATTAAATTTGGCATAGCCGGCAGGATCTTCAAAGATCGGTATGAACCGGCTGATTATGTAGTAAGTGACAAACGGGGCCGCAAATATGAGTCCCGCGGTCAAGATCCCCTCTTTGCCGAGTATCTCCCAATGGAAATCGACGAATCCGCGCGCGGACTTGGAGATGAGCTGCCCGCCGACGACGACGTTGAATCGCATGAAAAGGACCTGTAGAAGCAGGAGGAAGCTGCCGACGTTGACCATATACAGCATCCCCTTGCCGCTGCCTCTCTGAATCACCGCGTAGCCCAACAAGATAGTCGGGACCAGGGAAAGCCACACGACCTGGCCCCAGATGTAGCTGCCGTAAAGCGGCCCGGAAATCAACGGCCCTATTACCGCCCACTCGTGTGCGTCCTGATAGTAGACGTGGGCGATTTCAAGCATTTCCAGCGCCCAGTCAAAGATAAAGGTGGCCCATAAAATGGCCGCCAGGTTCTTGATCATAGAATAGTCGTAACCCGCCTGGCTCCTCCATTTGATGAACGTGTACATCACGATAAGCACTGCAATTCCGCTGACTATCGCGGAAGAAAGAAAAATGATCGGCTGCAACGCAGTGGCCCACCACGAAATGGCTTTGACCGAGCCGAAGACAAAACCCACATAGCCATGCAGCAGGCAGGCCCAGGGAATGCCTATAGCGGCCAATATCCTGGCAAGCTTACGATCCAATTGTGCGGAGTCGGGATGGTAGGTGGTAACTCCCAGCGCCAACAGGTACCAGACGCGCTGCTGGATCCCCCGGGTCTCATTGGCTCTACTAATGAAATATACTCGGTAGATCAGCCAGATTTCGATTACCAATAAAAGCATGTAGCCGCTGTAAACATAGCCGAATATGCTCATCGCGGAGGTCGTATGTGGAGTGACGTAAATTTCGAAGGCCCGTTGCGGTTGTCCGAGGTGGACCAACAGCGGCACAGCGGCAAAAAGCCCGAAACAAAACGCCGCGATCAAGGCAAAATTGGCAATGGGCTTGAATTGTTTCAGGTTCAACACATGATACAGTGCGGAGACGACAAAGGCGCCGGCGATGAGTCCCGTTAAATAAGGGTAGATAACGATCATTAGCGACCACCACACCTGCTCATTATTGGGAAAGATATAATTCACCAGGGCGTTGTTGGGCAGCTCTACCATCAGATCACCTCCTTCGGCAGACCGATGTAAAAGCAGGTTGGTCCGGTATGCATATCCGGCCTGAGAACCGTCCAGTGTCCTTGCTGAAGTATTATGCTTACGTCGCTCTTTGGATCCTTGAGATCTCCAAATTTTCTTGCACCTGTAGGGCACGCCTCGACGCAGGCCGGCAGCTTGCCTTGTTTTATCCGGTGATAACACCAGGTGCATTTGTCGGATTTGTTGATTTCGGCATTAATGAACCGGGCACCGTACGGGCAGGCCTGAACGCAGTAAGCGCAACCAAGACAGTGTTCGTGATCGACGAGAACAAATCCTTCGGGGGATTTGAAGGTCGCCCCCACGGGGCATACTTGAACACAGGGCGGATTTTGGCAGTGATTGCACATTTTCGGAACAAAGCGCGCGTACTTCGCTTTATCGCGGATCTCCTCTTTGACCGGTTCGAACCCCTCAGATCCGCCCTTGGGTGAATCGACATAAACACCGTCCTCGGTATGGATATATCTCTCCACCCAGGTCCTGAAGTGCCCGTCCGGGACGTTGTTTTCCCGTGCACAGGCGCGTACACAGCCGCCCCATCCGATGCATTTGTCGACATCGATGATGTAAGCCCATTGATGCTCGGTGCTCCTCTGCTTCCAGATTCTGGATGTTTCGTGGCCGCCGCGGGCGCCGGGCGTGTAGATCATCAATGTCGTCACCGTCCCCGATACAATTTGCTTCAAGAACACCCTGCGCGAGTACGGGTCTGCTTTTTTCGGCGAATCGGATGCGGATTCATCCATTATGTGGTCCCCTGATTTGGAGAAACTTATGGTGTTGGGTCATGGGCGTCGTGGCACTTCAGACAAACCGTGCCCTCTTCCAACCCTCTGTGCTTACTGACTTCGCTGGTGAATAGGGGAAAGCCCCGAGGCTTAGCGGCAAGTTCGCCATGACAGTTCAGGCACTGCCAGCGCGACTCCGTGATGACTTTGGCGTCGGCGGACTTTTCGCCGTCCCGAACATGATCAGCCAACGGTCCATGGCAGCCCTCGCACGACAACCGCTTGTGCTTTAATTTCTTGATCTTATTGACCTCGTCCTGGTGGCAATCCCGGCAAGAGTCATTCCCGCCATGCACGAGTGGTTGGTTTGACATATCCGTGAGCACATCCCCGCGATACCAGGCCTCGTAGTTCCAGCTCGAGGGTGTCGTTACCGCCTTGAGCACTAACAAACCAATGAAGACGGCTACCAGGAGAACGCCGAGCCGGTAGAGATGAGACCGCGGTGATGGATTGCTCATAATGGGTCAGACCTTGTCACCGCCGCCACAAGGCTGCGCGATCTGCAACCCCTCGGTCGACTCCCGGGTTCCGCAACCGAAGTATAGGGGCACCGGGAGCCGTCCGAATTTGGCCCCGATTAGATCATTTTTCCTTCGGTAAGGTAGTCATATGGGCCATGATATCCAGAATGACCTGTCTGTCCAGAGCACGCAACGCGGGCATGGGCTCGTCCGGCTGACCGTTCATGATCTTGTGCATGACCTCCCATGGGTTACCCATCTGCGCTCCTAGAGCCTTTTCCATATCCTTGGGCTTGGTGCCGTCTTTGCTATGGCACCCGACGCAGATGGTGTTGAAGTAGGCGGCGCCCTTGTCCTTGTCGCCCTTCGCCATCTTGGCGGCGCGATCGATATAATCGTCCGTATTCACCTGCCCGTTGCTGACGAAATTGGCAAGATCCTGCAGATCAGCCGCCTCCATCTTATCTCCATACAGATGGTTCTGGTCTTTCAGTATCTCGACGATCTTTGCCAAATCGGCGCCCTTCATGCCGTTGATACCCTTGATGCCCGTGTTGTGACTGCCTTCACTATAGGCTCCGTCCTTGCCCATGTAATCCCAGCCATGGCATTCTTTGCAGCGCCAGTTGTTCTTTGGCTTGTCAGCCTGTTTTTTACCGGCAGGATAGGCTGGATGCGACTGCAGTGGTACTTCGGCCCCAACAACCTTGTACCACTTGTCGTAGAGTTTGCCGCCGCGGGCCAGGGACGACTCAACCTCGTCGGCGAGGCCCGTCGCAGGCGTCATGATGAACGCCGCCGCCAGTACCGTAGCTGCGGCTAAGGCCAATAGCGGCCGTCGGGCAATGGTTGTTATTGTCGATTTTTTGTTTGTCATGATTATCACTCCTAGCGTCATTTCACCAAGCTGTCTGTTAAAATTGTTTGTCAGCACCCATGGATTGTCGTAACGAACCTAAAGAAACCAATTTGTCACCTGCGCGTTATTGGTCAAACACATTGCCAAATTTATTATAGGGGAATCGATCAAATATCACGACATCAGCATCGATTTCTTGATCAACGTCAACAAATCAGACTTTAGCCGGGGATATATTTCAAATATAGGGTTTTCGCAGATTGCTTTGCCTGCAATATTCAGGAGGTTTCCAATGAAGTATGGGCCTTATAAGTCATCCGCTTTGCAGTGTTTTTATTCATTGGTTTTCATTGCGGGCGTTATAGTTGTGCCATTGCCGGCGGCAGCTCAAACGGCTGGTGTTGCCGCGCAGCCCAAGATACTGGATGAAGGCATCTGGGCGATAGCCCGTGGTGGCCAGCTCTACGATGACTGGATGGCGGTGCTCGACGTTGAACCGCCCGATGGAAGCCATCCCGCTTATCCCAAAGTGGGCAAAAAGATAGGAAGAACTACTTGGCGCTGCAAGGAATGCCATGGCTGGGATTATATGGGTGAGGATGGTGCTTATCGCAAAGGGGCTCGCTATACCGGCATCAAGGGTGTACGAAATGCTGTCGGTAAGGATGTGGAAGAAATTGTAAAAATCATTACTGACAAGACGCACGGCTATACTTCGGCGATGATTTCATTTCTTGCCATGCGAAAGCTGGCTCTATTTGTTAGCCGGGGTCAGGTTGGTATGGACCAGTACATCGATCGTTCGACCAACAAAGCGCGTGGTAATGTAGCGCGCGGGGCTTTATTCTTCCAAACCGTTTGCGCCATTTGTCACGGTTACGATGGCTCACAAATGATGTCCAACAGCGGCACTGTTTTGGCTGCGTTCGGTGACCGCGGTTTTTTGGGAACCATCGCCAATGACAATCCCTGGGAAGTTCTGCATAAAATCCGCAATGGCCAACCGGGTGTTGGCATGGTGGCATTGCGTGTTCTGACCACTCAGGACCAGACGGACGTCCTTGCTTACGCACAGACGCTGCGTAGAACGCGCGAATGATTTCAATAAAGTTGGCAGTCCCCGATTTCGCCGCCCATTGTCCGCACCAGACGCCGCCGTGGTTCAAATAGTAATTCCAGAGAAGCCCTGAACGTAACGATTGTATGATTTATGTCGATAAATACCGGCTCGGGGCGCACCTCCTGCAAACAGTAGGAGCGGCGCCCTCGCCGCGATTAATCAGCAAGCAACCGGTGCCTCTACTGGCTGCGTGAGATAGCCCACGCAGCCGGCCCGTTGAGGAGGAACAACCGAAATCTCAGTATCTGCGCCGGTTCTTGTCTTTGTTTTTGTCCCGGGATTGTGCTTGATTGAGTTTGAGTTTCCTGCCCCTGAAATTGGTTTCATTCAATCCCTTGATGGCGGAATCCGCTTCGCTGTTGTCGTTCATTTCGATAAAACCGAAGCCCTTTGATTGACCCGTGTGCCTGTCTTTGATCAACTGAACGCTGTCCGCGGTACCGAACGGTGCTAACAATTCAACAATTTCCTCTTCCGTTGTGCTGTAACTCAGGTTGCCGATATATAATTTCATTCGTTATTTCCCATGTTTGTAGTTCGATCATCCCTCACGGGTTAATCATCAGTAGGTGTTAACCAGGCACTTATCCGTCCCGGGCAATTTTCCGACTTTGCGTCGTTCGACATGAACACATGGCTGGTGCGTAACAGGCGGCCTGCATCTCCGTGAAAGGAGGCCGGATCGAGCATGGGCGGATCATTTTTGCGCGAGATTTCAGCCTCTGTCCTTCGGTCTGATCCCGATAACCCGGGCGAGTTTACCAGATTTCCAGTTGTGAGTTACAAAGATATGAAAACCGCTGCCCAGGAGTCTCTCGATCTGGTTTTTGGGTATTGAGGACAGTATTTAAACACCGCCGGGGCCGACTTATGCAATTCCGCGGCGATTCCAGGTGCGATGCGTGATCGAGGACTCTCTCAAAGGAACCGGCCGGGGCCCATCAGTCGTCGTCTTCGTAACCTTTGGGGAGTTTATGTGCAATACCCTTATGACATTCGATGCATGTTTTCCCCTTTTTCATTGCGGCTTGCATTTTTTTGGCACCGCGGCGCGACTGCTCGTGAAAATCCATGGCCTTGTAACTATGGCAGTTTCTGCATTCACGGGAGTCGTTCAACTCCATCGATGACCATACGTTTTCAGCCAGTTCCAGACGTTTTTCTTCGAACTTTTCTTTTGTGTCAATAGTTCCGAGCACTTTGTGGTAGAGCTCGTTGGAAGCGCGGATTTTACGGGCTATTTTGGCTGCCCATTCTCGCGGAACGTGACAGTCTGCACATACCACCCGTACTCCGGACGGATTCGAGTAATGAACTGATTCCTTGTACTCGGCGTAAACCGTGTCGCGCATCTCGTGGCAGGAGATACAGAATTCGAGTGTGTTGGTGTATTCGACGAACGTGTTGAATCCTCCCCAGAATATAACGCCCGCTATTACACCTGTAAGTAAGATGGCACCGACTCCAAAACGGCGTGGTGCACGATTGAACCAGTGTTTGATCGCAGCTAGTATTTTCGTACTCCTATGAAGGGCATTGCAACCCATTGACTCGGTTGCTACGCTCTATTGTGGCCCCGCTTCATTTGAGTATCAATATTGATGGGTGCGCAAGTCAAGTAATTGATCCAGGTCAATCCATGTCGGGAATTGGTTGATTCGAATGGTAAAATCATCTGCATGTAGCGCTCCTATGCATTGACCTATTGCCGCGTAAATGACGCAGTGCCCGGGTGTGGCCTGCGGGTCTTCGAAGCGAATCCACAGGAAGAGACACCAAAGAACCCCGCAAGCGGGGTTCTTTGGTGTGGTGCTGGCTGTGAGTTGGTCAGGCCGGCATGACGTTGGTTGCCTGCAGACCCTTGGGGCCTTTTTCCACGTCAAACGAGACCGACTGTCCCTCCTCCATTGTTCTGAAACCGCTGCCCTGAATGGCAGAGAAATGCACGAACACATCGGCACTTCCATCGGACGGGGAGATAAAGCCGAAGCCTTTGGATTCGTTGAACCACTTAACGGTACCTGTAGTCATTTATATTACCTTTTGAAAAATAAACACGTAATCAATTGCAGATCTCGAAAAGGTGAATTACAGGAGATACCGGGATGGAGCTTCTGAGCAGACCTGGGGGACATGCAACCAATTTGTAATTCAGGCAACGGACTGTGTTTGACGGAATTGTCGGATCGACCAGTCGCCTGAGAGAGAGGAGTATATACGAAATTCGGGCAATCAAACCCTGTTTTTAATGATTTGGGGTCAGAGTAAAAACTCCTGAATAGTTCAGGGCTGTTGGATATTCTGATAAGCTGTACATAAATTGATCTTGTTCATGGAGGAACATAATGGTTCGTTTAGCTCGTCTTTGCCCACCCGGCTTTCCTCAGCATATCATTCAGCGCGGCAATAATCGTCAGCCCTGCTTTGGCAGCGACAAGGATATTGGGGCTTACGCAAACTGGCTTGCAATGTCTGCGGATCGTTACGGTGTCCATATTCATGCCTGGGTATTCATGACCAACCATGTACACCTTTTGGCCACCCCGTTCCAAGAATTTTCTGTATCAAGAATGATGCAGTTCGTCGGTCGGCACTATGTGCGATATTACAATCGGGCTCACCAGAGAACGGGCACTCTGTGGGAAGGGCGATTCAAGTCATGTCTGGTTCAACAAGATGTCTATCTGCTCAACTGCTATCGATATATCGAGATGAATCCAGTCAGATCCAGGATGGTTGAACATCCGATGGATTATCGCTGGTCGAGTTAACACGCGAATGCCTGTGGAGTTGAGAGTCAGTTGAGAAAATCGCACCACATGTATCTTGAGCTGGGCAGGACGGCATCGAAGGGGGAAGCACGATACCGTAGATTATTTGACTCTCCAGGGGAAAGTGCAGATATCAAAGAAATACGAATGGCAACAAACCGAGGGTTGGTGTTAGGGAATGAGAAATTCAAGGATGAGGTTGAGGCGTTGACTGGCAGACAAGTTCGATCCGGGAAGCCTGGGCCCAAAACCTGTGAATAATTGCTGTAGATAAGCTGGATTCTTACTCTGACCCCGATTTTACGGCAAGTTGAATTCGAATCCAACGATAGCCCAGTAAGACCACGAGAATTAAACCATAGATGACCGGACCGGATAGATCCGCTTTGGCCCCCAGTAAATAATGCAGTATGGCCGCAACAGAGATCACGTAAACCAGTTGATGCAGCTTCTGCCATCGGCGTGCCCCGAGCCGCCTTAGCATGCGATTGGTGGAGGTGATCGCCAGCGGCACCAAACAAACAAATGCGGTGAAGCCCAACAGGATGAATGGCCTTTCAACAATGTCTTCGACGATGAATTTCCAGGCAAAAAACTGATCCAGAATCAGATAGGTCAGAAAGTGCAGGCTCGCATAGAAAAAAGCAAACAGGCCGATCATGCGGCGAAACCGTATCAAGCCATTCAGGCCGGTTAATTGCCGTAATGGTGTGACCGACAAAGTAATCAGCAGGAATCGCAGCCCCCATTCACCGGTTACTCCGGTGATGTCCTTTATCGGCTCCGCATCGAGCTGGCCGGTCAGTGCACGATAAACCAGATAACAGAGGGGCAACAGGCAGACCATGAAAACCGCCGGCTTCAGCCGTTTTATCCATAGCGCCTGCTTTGTCATTTCTCACCAGGCGTGGGTTTTTCGCGGCTAGAAGTTTTTGGTTAAATCCATGCCGCTGTACAGACTCGCGACCTGGTCGCCGTAGCCGTTGAAGGGCAGTGTAGGGCGCTTTAAAAATTCACCAATACGACGTTCCCGCGCCTGGCTCCAACGGGGGTGGTCGACCTCGGGATTGACGTTGGCGTAAAAGCCGTACTCGCTGGCTGCCTGGTCCTGCCAGGTGTTGAGCGGCTGAGTTTCTCTAAAGCGAATTTTTACGATTGACTTGATGCTTTTGAAGCCGTATTTCCATGGCACCACCAGTCGAATCGGCGCGCCGTTTTGACCCGGCAGTTCCTCGCCGTATAAACCGATGGCAAGAAGGGCAAGCGGGTGGGTGGCTTCGTCGATGCGAAGTCCTTCCCTGTAGGGCCAGTCCAGGACGCTGCCAAACAAGGATTTTTGCTGTCCGGGCATACGGTCAGCATCCACCAGGGTTTCAAATTCCACGTACTTGGCCCGGGAGGTGGGCTGCAGTCGCTTGATGAGGTCGCCCAGAGAAAAGCCTACCCAGGGGATCACCATCGACCATGCCTCCACACAGCGAAGCCGGTAAATGCGCTCTTCCAGGTCGAACAGTTTGATAAGTTCGTCTACGTCATAAATCCTGGGTTTGTTGATTTCACCTTCAACCTCGATGGTCCAGGGTCTGCTGATGAAGCCTTTGGCAAGTTCCGCAGGCCCGCGTTTATCAGTGGAAAACTCGTAAAAGTTGTTATAGGTGGTTACATCTGCGTAAGGCGTGAGATCTTCGTCTGTATTGAAAACACTTTGTTTCAGTTGTTCGAATTTGATTTTGGCCCGCGCAGCAGGCGAATTCAGCAATAAAGGAACCGCACCGGCCCCTGCCATCAATCCCAGCCCGCTTTTTATAAACTCCCGGCGACGTTTGAAAA
>CAXMTM010000113.1:0-3327 GCA_964196385.1 Arenicellales bacterium | reverse complement strand
TGAATCAGTGGGATCGTCGCTAAAACAACCTTTCTATAAGCTTTTTTCGAAAGTCACCGTCCCTGTTTGCTTACCTTCAATACTCGATATTTCTATCTACCTGTTCGTAAACGCCATGACCACTGTGTCGGCGGTAATATTCTTGTACTCACCGGACACAGCTCTGGCGTCCGTTGCGGTACTTAATATGGACGATGCGGGAGATATCGCGCCCGCCGCGGCGATGGGAATGATGATTTTTTATTCTAATGTCGGCGCTCGCCTGATCCATCTCTTTCTAACGCGATCGGTAATGGGCAAGACCCAGGCCTGGCGTTCGCGCCAGGCGGAACCGGGCTAGGTGATTAGAGATTCTAGCTGCCCCATTGAGTGAAGATTTCGATAATTACAGCCGCCTTTAATGCCGCGGACACTATCGCGGACACCATTCGGTCGGTCAGATCACAGACCCACCCCGACGTTGAGCACATCATCATAGACGGAGGTTCCACGGACGGCACCCGGGATATCCTGGATGCGAACATCGCGTTTGTGGACAAGATCGTCAGTGAACCGGATGAGGGCCTGTATTACGCCATGAACAAAGGCATAGCACTGGCCAGCGGAAATGTCGTCGGCATTCTCAATGCAGACGATGTCTACGCGCACGACAAGGTTTTAGATCGTGTTGATGAGACGATCAATGTTCACGGCGTTCAATGCTGCTATGCGGATCTGGTCTACGTCGATCGCAAGAACATGAATAATGTAGTCCGCTACTGGACGTCGAATACATTTGTTCCCGGCTCCTTCAAACGGGGATGGCTTCCGGCACACCCGACTTTATTTGTCCTGAGTGACATTTATGAACAATTTGGTACTTTTGATGTAGATTACAAAATTCAGTCCGACTTCGAGCTGAGCATGCGGTTTTTGGAAATTAACAGGATTTCATCATATTATGTCCCCGAAATCTGGGTGCGTATGCGAATGGGGGGTACGACAAATAGAAGTATGGCAAATATAATCAAGGGAAATCTGGAATCCTACCGAGCCTGTAAGAAGCATGGCCTGGGTGTGGGACCGATGTTCTTCGTCACCAAGATCGCACAGCGCCTTCCTCAGTTCTTCAAAAAGCCCGGGTGACTGGGCGCGAGTAAATGGCCAGGAGCCTGTCCGAGAAGAGAAGCCGTAGCGAGGGGAAGCCATTTTGAGTCCATTTTTTCGATCATTTGAGGAGAATAGTTATTCATATTTGACGAGAATGAGCGGGAAAATGGGCCAAAAAGGCTTTTCCGCAGTAGGCTCTCTATTCTCGGACAGGCTCCTGGGGGAGTAGTAAGGTGGCCGAGATACAGGTAGGGGGTCTGCGATTCGATATCGATGTTATTGTATTCGACAAGGATGGCACCCTGATCGACTTTCATATCATGTGGGGCCGCAGGGCGACGGCGGCGGTCGATGCGTTACTGCGTGAGTCCGGGGGAGGCGACCGGCTGGAGAGTGCGCTGTACCATACCATGGGTTATCTCCCGGAGACCGGGACTACCCTGGGCGACGGCCCGCTGGCGGTTGTGCCCTTGTCCCAGACCAATACCGTTATGGCGACGGTGCTCTACCAGCACGGCTGGGCGTGGCATGAATCAGAACGACTTGTTGCCAAAGCCTTTGCCCCGATCATGTACAGCGAACCCACCGCCGATGTGGTCAGGCCGCTGGGCAATGTGCGTGAAGCGGTAGAGAAGTTCAACCGGAATGGAGTGCGCACAGTGATCGCGACCTCGGACAACCGTGGACCGACGCTCGGGATTCTGAATATGATGGGTATCGAGGATCATTTCGATTTATTGTACTGTGGTGACGACGCGGATCTCCCTCAGAAACCCTCGCCCCGTGTTCTGCAGGAGATTGCCGGGCACTGCGGCGTTGAAACCGATCGAGTCATGATGGTGGGAGATACAGTCGGCGACTTGTCCATGGCACACGCCGCCAATGCCGGAGCCAAGATCGGTGTAATTGGCGGCGCCACCGAGGACAAGGTCCTTGCCGAGTGGAGTGATGCCCTGGTGTATTCCATTGACGAAATCAAGATTATTGGCTAGCCTGCAACTCTCGCGGTCCAGGCTACTGGACCGTGGCTGGATTTCCACACGGTATCTCAGCGATACATAAACATAAATATGCCCTACATGGGCCCCATAAAGACCGCTTTGCCGGTGGGGGTCGTGCTGCTGTTGATACAAGGCCAGTCGGAGTTGTTGAAGAGCATCTATGCCGCAACCCATAACAGGTGGCCGTCATGAGCCCGGAGATCCTGATCCAACTGGACTGGTCGCCGACGGTGACATTCGGCGATAAATGTTCCGGTACCAATCATATCTTGCCGACCAAGGGTGCGGCACGCTACACCGGCGGCCTGTCGGTCGGGAAGTTCGTCAAAACCGTTACTACCCAGCGCATGACCAAAGGCGCCACGCGGGAGGTTGCGGCGGCGGCCGCGCGTATTTCACGCGTGGAAGAGCGCCCGTTAGCACAAGGTGCAGGGGCTTTTTCGGACCTTCTGCGGGGCAGGTGTGCAGCCTCGAAGATCATTCTGCGTCCCTAGCCTGCATCTGGCTTTATTGACAAAGATGACGGCATTCTGTCACTTTATCCTCACTACAGCGCATACCGCCAGAAAATCCAGGAAAAAATTTATTGATGATTGATCTTCACAATCCGGCTAAAGAGCATGATTCTTGCGGTATCGGCTTCGTTGTGGATATCAAGAATCGGAAATCTCACGATATTATTCACCAGGGATTGGATATTCTGGTCAATCTGGCTCACCGCGGCGCCGTTGGCGCGGATCCCCTGGCCGGTGACGGGGCGGGTATCCTTTTACAGATACCCGATCAGTTGCTGCGGGAGGAGTGTGCGGGCCTCGGCTTCAACCTGCCGCCCGCAGGCGAATACGCCGTGGGTATGGTGTTTATGCCGGGGAACAGTGCATCACACACGACCTGCCAGGTTGCCCTGGAGGATTATACGGTGGCCGAAGGACAAAGACTGCTCGGCTGGCGTGACGTGCCGGTAGACAGCTCTTGTCTCGGTTACAGCGTAAAACCGGACGAACCGGTGATTCGTCAGTTCTTTGTCGGTCGCGCTGAAGCGTGTCCTGACATAGACGCTTTTGAGCGCAAACTTTACGTCATTCGTAAACGCACTCACCGCACCATACGCGCAATGGAAATCGAGGGCCACGACAGTTTTTACATCGCCTCTTTTTCCGCCCGCACGGTGTTGTACAAGGGAATGGTTTTGGGCAACAACTTGTCGCGCTACTATATCGACCTGGGCGACCCAAGA
>CAXMTM010000112.1:0-3191 GCA_964196385.1 Arenicellales bacterium | reverse complement strand
TTCGCAGCTGGCCGATAATCTTTGCCTCGTAGCTGTGGTTGTAATCGCCGCGCCGGCGCCACAGTGCCAGCCCCAACAGCATCAATGCCACCAACTGGGTGGTGAACGCCTTGGTAGAGGCCACCCCGATCTCCGGCCCGGCGTGCATCATGAAGGCCAGATCGGCGGCGCGCACCAGAGAACTCTCCGGCGAATTACAGATCGCAAGCGAGTGGCCGAAACCTAACTCACTGGCGTACTCCACAGCCGCCAGCGTGTCCGCGGTTTCACCGGATTGGGACAATGCCACGACCAGGCTATCCGCTTTCACCACGTGTTTGCGGTAGCGGAATTCGCTGGCTATCTCGACGTCACACGCGATGCCAACGTGCTCATACCAGTATTTCGCTACCATGCCGGCGTGATAGCTGGTGCCACAGGCAATGATTTGTACCGCTTTTGTCTGGTCGAATATGCTTTGTGCTGTTACCCCGAAACTTTGCTCGAGCAGGCTGTCTGCAGATATTCGCCCTTCCAGGGTGTCCGTTACCGCGATCGCCTGTTCAAAAATCTCCTTTTGCATGTAGTGGCGGTAGTCCCCCAAAGATACGATATCCGCAGACATGCCTGACTTCCTGAGCGGCCGCTCTACCGGGTTTCCGTCCGCGCCACAGATGCGGACACCATCCCGGCTGATGTCCGCAACATCACCGTTTTCCAGCACATAGTAGTGCCGGGTCATGTGCACCAGTGCCGCAATATCCGATGCGATGAAGCCCTGCCCATCACCGGCACCAACCAGCAAGGGCGGGCCGTTGCGGGCGGCCACCAGGCGATCCGGATGGTCAATGCTGGCCACTGCCAGGGCGTATGCCCCCCTGAGCAACAGCGTGGTCTTGCGCACCGCCTCGGCCAGGACCTCCCCCTGATCCAGAAACTGGTAAATCTGGTGGACCACCACCTCGGTATCGGTATCCGAAGTGAACCTGAAGCCCGACTCGACCTGCTTCTGCTTGAGTTCCTCGAAATTTTCGATGATGCCGTTGCAGACAACGGCAACCTTGTTCCAGCAGATATGAGGATGCGCGTTCTTCTCCGTGACGGCACCGTGTGTTGCCCAACGGGTGTGCGCGATACCGGTGTTGCCGACAAGATTTTCGCTGTTCAGCGCCTTCTCAAGTTCTCCCACGCGACCTACGCGGCGGACCCGGGCCAGTTCGTTGCCGGCATCGATGACCGCGATTCCCGATGAGTCGTAACCCCTATATTCCAGGCGTTTGAGCCCCTGCAACAAGAAGGGCACTACGTTTGATTGTGTCACTGCACCGACAATACCGCACATGGTGAACTGTCAACCTCCTTTTGCGGCTTTCTTGCGCGGCCGCTGCCAACCGTTGATGTTTTTTTGGGGGACGCGGGATACGGCCAGAATTTCCGGCGGAACGTCATCTGTAATTGTGGAGCCCGCGCCAACGGTGGCCCCCCTGCCCACCTTCACCGGCGCCACCAGCTGGCTGCCCGATCCGACAAACACGTCATCCGCGATTTCCGTACGATATTTGTATGCACCGTCATAGTTGCAGGTGATGACACCGGCGCCGATATTAACCCCCCGGCCTACGCTACTGTCACCGACATAACTCAGGTGATTTACCTTGGTCTCCGGGCCCAGGTCGCTGTTCTTGATCTCGACGAAATTCCCGATATGTACACTGTTGGCAAGGCGGGTGCCCGGCCGAACCCGGGCAAATGGTCCCACCACGGCCTGAGCGCCGATCTCGGCATCTTCGATGATGCACTGCGGCTTGATCAGCACACCGTCCCCCAGATTCGATCTGCGCACAATACTGTGCGGGCCTATACGTACTCCATTGCCAATTTCCATGGGGCCTTCCAGGATCACGTTTACTTCAACCACGCAGTCCTTGCCAAAGCGGATATCGCCCCGGGCATCGAACCTGGCGGGGTCGACGATGGTCACCCCTTGTTCAAGAAAGTCGGCCGCACGTTGCCGTTGATAGTGCCGTTCCAGAACAGCAAGGTCCGATTTTGTATTGACTCCGATTACGTTCATCGGGGACGACGCCGACACATCGGCAATGTGCAGCCCTTGCTCCGCCGCAATCGCTAAAATGTCTGTCAGGTACTGCTCCACCTGAGCGTTCTGATCTGTGACCTGTTCGAGGCAGCGGGCCAGCGCGCCGCGGCCGACCGCGATGAACCCGGTGTTTACCTCAGTCAACGCCAGTTGCCCGGCACTCGCATCTTTTTGCTCCACGATTTCTACCACTTTACCGCTGTCGTCCCTGACGATGCGCCCGTATCCATGCGGGTTCGCGAAATCGGCGGTCAGCAGTGCGATGTCGCCGTCTCCAATACTATCGACCAGCAGGGCAAGCTCGGTAGCATCGACCAGCGGAATATCTCCATATACGATCAGCACAGCACTGTCGGTACCCACCCCCGGTAAAGCAGTCTTGACGGCGTGTCCCGTACCCAACTGTTCGTGCTGCACAACCCAATGAACGTTTTCACCCGCATAGCGCTCGCGCACCTGACCCGCACCGTGGCCAAGAACAACGTGTATGGCCTGCGGGCGAAGCTGTTTCACGGCCCGCAGCACGTGCCCCAGAAGCGGCTCCCCGGCAAGCTCGTGCAGGACCTTTGGTTTGTCCGAGATCATACGCGTTCCCTTGCCCGCGGCCAGGACGATGACCTCAAGGGGCGGAGCGGCATTAGCATTCATGGCGGAACTATAACATTTCCTGGTCCTTCTGCAGACGTACACCTGGCCCCCATTTCTCACCGGGTGGCGAGATGATCGCGCAGAGATTTGGATTCACAAGGCTTTTACTGAAGGAGCGGAATAACATTACAACTGAAGTTGTGCCTTGTGGATTCAAGGATACTTAATTTATTCAAAGATTCAGGGAGGGCTCGTCAATCCGGGGAGAAATGGGGGCGAGGCCCCGGCAAGGGATAAGAAGCTGCTACGGAGCCGCCATCGTTTACTGGCAGTTCGTATGTTTTCAAACACTCAGAGCAAGGGTGCGGAGTTGATAACTCCACACGGAGTCCATTCGCAGAAAACTAATTTTTTCGCAGCTTTTGAATTGCCCTGAGCTGGGCCATTTGCTGGGCTAATTCGGCCTTCGCTTTGGCAAATTCGACATCGCCCTTGGCGTCCTGCATGGATTGACGGGCTCTTTTTT
>CAXMTM010000111.1:0-7183 GCA_964196385.1 Arenicellales bacterium | reverse complement strand
CACGATAGCCGTGTCAGCCCCGTGCTCGAATCCTTATGTATGCCATATACACTTTCGAGGTGCCCTATAGAGTACATGTACGGAGCTTTGATGGGCTAAGGGATCAGACATCCAGGCCGCCAGTGCGCAGAGCCTCGAAATAACCTTCCTGGCTGGCCGTATCTTGAAACGGATGGCGCTCGTGTACCGTATTGGAGCAAAAATTCGGGTTTTTACCGAGTACTTGTTGCACGGCTTCGCTGGCGTCCGAAGTCCTGGAAAGGCGGGCATAAACAGCGACCAAATGCTGGTAGGGTGTAAAAAAATCGGGTTTACGCTCGACCGCCTCACGCAATGGGTGGATGGCGGCTTGGTAATTACCCGCCAGGTAAAGTGCCAACCCCAACCCCCAGAGATACCATACCGGGTGGTACGGGTTCATTGCGATCGCCCTGTTCAGGTTGTTGACCGCTTGATCGTGATTTGACATGTAAGACAGAACAACCCCCGTGGCGGCGTACACGTCTGTATCGCTTGGGTTGAGGTCCATCGCCCTGTCAAGGTGCATTTGGGCGTTTTCGGTATCGCCGTACAACATTTTCAGTTCGCCGAGGAGCCAATGCGGTTTATCATCTGTATCGTCATAGCCAATGGCCATGTTGGCATTGCTTACCGCTGTCTGCAGTTGTGCACACGGATCATCGGCCCAGTCATTCAGGAACTGCGACAAATTGAGTACGGCCAAACCTGAATACGCTCTCGCACAAGCCGGGTCAAGCTCGATTGCGCGTGCAAAAATCCCTTCCGCCTGACGGTTCTTATCGGCGGTATCACCGGTAAGTGCCTGACCTCGTAAGACATAATCATAGGTGTCGAGATGATCTTCCTGCTTACTAATGGCGCGTTGTTGCATCGCCACGCGCAGCCGTCCACCCAGCGTGGCACATATGGCCCTGGCGATGTCTGCCTGAAGATCCAATACGTCACAACTTTGTTTATCGTAGTGGTCGGCCCACAGGTATTGGCACGTTTCGGCATCGACCAGGTCGGCGGCGATTCGTACCCGGGAGGCCGTTTTTTGTACTGTGCCCTTGAGCACATAGTCGACTCCCCATACGCTTCCCATATCCTGAATTTTTACCCCATTATCCCGGTTATGCCGCGAAGAGGGGAAGGCAACCACCGATATCCCTTTGAAACAGGATAGCTCTCGGGAAATGTCCTCGGTTATGCCGACGCTGAGACCTTCATCGTTGTCACCGATACAGCCAAAGGGCAAAACTGCAATCGACGGCTTGGCGGCGCGCACGACCGCTTTGTTCGTATTCTGAGTAGCAGCGCTTACTACCCTGAATGCCCTGATTGGACGACCGATGTTCTTGACCTTTTGTTCTCCCATGTACTCATAGGCAATGGGTAAATTTCCAGCCACCGCATCACGGACGTTACCCGAAACGCAGATCCCGCCCGGGTCTGCCAGCTCCTGTATTCGCACCGCCACATTCACACCATCCCCGTAAATATCATCACGGTCGACAATTACGTCTCCCAGATTGACGCCCACCCTGATCTGTACACGCTTATCCGGGGGCGTGTCTCTGTTAAGGGACGACAGTTTCTGTTGGGTTTTCAGCGCGCAGTTCAACGCTGCCGTAATGGTGCTGAATTTAGCTAATACCGCGTCGCCGGCAAAGTGCACAACGGTTCCTTCCCAGTGTTGCACGTGCTCGGATAAGATATCGAGCGTCTGCCGGAGCGCAAGATGCGTTCCGGCCTCGTCGCGTGCCGTTAACCGGGAATAGGCGACGACATCCGCATAGAGTATCGCCACAAGCTGACGCTTGAATGAAGTATCAATCCTCTCCATGAATCTCTCATTACCTCCCTTGTTCCACGATATATACTAGCACCCGCGGCGCCGCAGGTGTTGATCAAAATCAAGGGGAAATACTATTTCTAAACGCCGGTGGTGTGCGGTTGAGGCGTGATTTTGTGGGTGCGCCGGTAGCGTTGTGGGCTCATGCCGGTCCAGTTGCGGAAGGCGCGGGAGAAGGCGGAGAGTTCCGAATAACCGAGCAGCAGTGCGACCTCGGTGAGCGGCATGTCGGGATCGTCGATGTAATGCAATGACAACTCCCGCCTGGCGGCGCGAAGCAGATCCTGAAACGACAGGCCGTGGGCGTGGAGTTCGTGCTGAAACTGGCTTTCCGAAAGCCCGAACAAGCGAGCGATTTCAGACAAGGTCGGGGTGGTGGTACTCAGGTTCAGCTTGATCTGATTGCGCACGATGGAAGCAAAAGTCTCCGGATTGTCATGCAATTCACAGCGAGATTTCAGAAAAGGTTCGATAATGGAAAACAGGTAGGGGTCCTGGTCGGGCATGCGCGCATCGAGATCGCTGCGCCGAAAGGCAATGGCGTTGGTGCGCCGGCCGAACAAGACAGGTGCACCGAAAACGCTCTCGTGATCGGCACCGTGTTCCGGTTCCTTGTGTTCGAATCGAACTTCAAGGGGGGACCAGTCCTTTCCCAGGGCGCGCCGGAACACGTTCCAGAACATTCCCAGCGACAACTCGGCGTCCTGCCTGCGGTCGGAAATGCGCGGATCGTAGATTTCGTAGCTCAGCCACAGAATGCCGCTGTCCTGGATCAGGCTGAAGTTGGATTGTTCCTGGTGCGCAGGAAAGTAAGTTTCCATGTTGCGCAGGGCCGCCGACAAAGTGGGCGAACTGATTGCCGCGTAACCGATAGCCCCCAGTTTTCTGGGCTCGAACTGTGCTCCGAAGTGCAAGCCAAAGTTGTCATTTCCGGTTTGCCGGGCAGCCTCAGTGAACAGGCAGCAGAATTGATGTAGACTCAGTTCGTGGATGGGGCTGTCGAGATCCTCTACACGGATGGATGTGGATCCAAATATAGAATCGACATCTCCGTTGTTGGATTCAATCGAGTCGATCACACCTGTAGCGGCTGAAGCGAGTACTTTGGAAGGTTTGGCAATCGTATTCATATCGCACCAACTCGTGTGTCTACGGGGCCCGCTCACCGTTGCGTCGTCGCGATGCTCTGGTTGGGCCAATATCCATCGAGGTACACTGAAGCGGGCAGAATGTCCTAAATTTGGGCCTAAATCAACTCATGAGTGAGTGTGGAGATGACTAATTTTCAACGATTTTCTGTCAAATTTGAACGAAAACCTGTCAAGCAAGGCTGCAATAAACAAGGCAAGATCAATAATTCCACCGTTTTATAATAAATTTACAATCAACACCACACAGGAGGACACGATGAAATTCAGTCGAAGGCAGTTTAATACAGCGATGGCCGGCGCCGCCGGCCTGGCAACGATGGCCCCCCTTGGCCGCGTATTTGCGGACCGCAACGACCAGATGAACATCCTATGCTGGGAAGGGTATAACTCAGATGAAGTACTCGGCCCGTTTCGTGCCGCCAACCCCGGCGCTACAGTTCGCGCCGAAAGCGGCACTTCCGATCCGGACATGATCAATAAACTGCGTGCCGGTGAAGTCAACGTGTGGGATTTGATCAACCTCAATCAACCCTGGGCAAAAGCTCAACTTCACCCCGAAGGATTGATCAAGCCGCTCGACAAGGAACGTTTCATGCCTTATTTCGACAGGATGTCGCCGGAGTTCTCCGGTCCCTATCAACTCGCCTTCGCAGACAATGGCGACTTGATCGGTATGCCGCAGCGCTATGGCCCGTTCAGTTTCGTGGTGAACACCGACAAGATCAGCCGGGACATGGCCGAAGACCAGGGCTGGAAGTTGTTCCTCGATGCGAAGATGAAGGATCGCTATGGCATCCTCACCTACGACAACTGGAACATCATGCACATGTGCCTGACCGGTGACCAGAATCCATTCGAGCCGATCGATGATGCGGGTCTGGACAAGTTCAAGGGCACGGCCGAAGCAATTTTCGGTGGTTCAAAACTGCTTACCGACGATCTGGTCGCGATGAATACGGCGTTGATCAATGGTGAGATCGATGCCTACTTCACCGGTGGCACCTACACTGCTTCACCTGCCCGCTTCGACGGCGCCACCAATATTCGGGGCATCACCCCGAACTCTGGCCCGGTTGACGGCAAGGGCGGAGTGGTTTGGGTCGAACTGACCTCCACCGTCAACAACCCCGATCCATCCAAACTGGCCGAGGACTTTCTCGAGTTCGTGCAGGACGCCGAGATATGCAAGGCGGTCAGTTTCGCGGAGGGCACGTATAATCCGGTGAGCCAGATGGCCGACCCCAAGGTGTTCGAGAAATTCAGCAAGGATGAACTCGACGCCATTCAGTGGGACAGCCTCGGTGAGGAGATGGGGCGCTCGCTCGACTACCAGGTGGTGAGTTCCTACGACAAACTGGGTGAGATTTATAACACAGCCAAACGCGGCTGATCTTCCGGTACCTTAATCCCCGGCCGGGCGGCGCCCGGCCGGGGTAGTTATACGCATAGTCATGAACCCGGAACCTATTCTTCGTCTTGAAAATATCGTCAAGCGCTATGGCAATTTCACAGCGCTTCACGGCGTAAAACTGGAAATACGGGAGGGTGAATTCCTCACCATAGTCGGGCCGTCCGGTAGCGGCAAGACTACACTTATACGGATACTGGTGGGTATCGAGGATGCCACCGAGGGCGGCATCTGGCTGCGCGGCAAGAGCATCGAAAACCTGCCCGCCAACAAGCGCCCCACATGCATGGTGTTCCAGTCACTGGCCCTGTTCCCACATCGTTCGGTGGGTGAGAACATAGAATTCCCATTGAAAATCCAGGGCAAGGCACCGGCTATACGCAAGCAGCGTGCGCTTGAATTGATGGACCTGTTGCATCTGCCTGCGAATTTTTACCACAAGCGCATTAATCAGTGTTCGGGTGGCGAACAGCAGCGGGTAGCGTTGGCGCGGGCGCTGGCTTTCGATCCGGAAATTTTGTTTTTTGACGAACCGCTCTCCGCGCTGGACTTTCGGTTGCGGAAAAAACTGGAAAAAGAACTAAAAGACCTCCACCAGCGAACAGGCAAGACTTTTGTCTATATCACCCACAGCCTGGAAGAAGCCATGATCATGTCCGACCGCATCGCGATCATGAAGGAAGGGCGGTTCGAGCAGATCTCCGTGGCGGATGAGATCTATGCCAAACCGGTGAGCCGGTTCGTGGCTGAATTCATGGGCGAGGTCAATCTGTTCGACGTCGAGGGCACGGCAAGCGGCGGTTTACATGGACGGGGCGTGGAAATCCACCTCAATGGCGCCGGCGAGGGTGTCGATCTGACCCTGCCGCAGGGTGCCCGGGGCGTCCTCATGGTGCGTCCGGAATCGGTACGTTTCCTGAATCCAGGTGACACCGCAGATTTTATCGTGCGCGGAATACTGCGTACGGAGTACGCTCTTGGCTCGCGCATACAGTACAAGGTCGAGGCTGCCGATGGCTCCGAACTGGCGGTGGAAAAACTGCGCGAAGACCGGTTTACAGGACGAGTGGCCGAAGAAGTCGTTCTGGGTTGGGACATGGAGCATGCGCATATGATCAGGGATACTGCCTGAAGTGGAAAGAGCGGACCGGAAACTTGGCCTGCTGAGTGCTGTACCGATCACAGTGATTCTGCTGATCAGTTTCGCCGCACCGCTAATCGTGATCAGTGTGTTCTCCATCATGCCGCAGAAGGTGTTTTCGCTTGCCAACGTCCCGGATTTTTCCGCCTACGGGGTAATCTTCAGCCAGGGCTACTATCAGTCGTTGTTCTGGGCGCTGGGTATGGCGCTGGCATCGACCATACTGCTGTTCTTCATCTGCTGGCCGCTGGCCTTTGCCATGGCCAAGGTGTTCAACCGATTTACCCTGGTCATCACTATTGCCGTGGTGATTACACTGTTCGTATCGGAAAATATCCGTCTGTTCGGTTGGGTGCTGACCCTGATGAAGGGCGGGTTAATCGAAGGTCACCTGCGGGCCTGGACCGGATTGACTTTCGACGGTGCGTTGTACAACGTGCCGATCATTATATTCGGCCTGGTCTACGTGTATTTCCCGTTCATGTTGTTTCCCATGGCACAAGGCATTTCAACGGTGCCGGATGACGCGCGTCAGGCGGCCGCGGACCTCGGTGCGACCCGGTGGCAGATCTTCCGGGAAATCGAACTGCCGCTATCGGCGCCAGGCATCGTAATCGGTTCGCTGTTGTGTTTCGTGCTTGCCGCGGGTGCGCTGGCGGAATCCAAATTATTGGGCGGGCAGACCGTAATCGTCATCGCCGATGAAGTGGAAACCGCGTTTACCTATGGCCAGAACTGGCCGCTCGGTTCGGCGTTGTCCATCATCCTGATCCTGATCATCGGTTCGCTGGCGGTATTCGGGGTGAATCGGGTGGATCTTGACAAGATCATGGGCAGGAAGCACTGATGCCAACCTCACGGGCGACACGCATTGCCCTTTATGTTTATGGTGTGCTGGTTATTCTTTTCCTGTACCTGCCCTTGCTGTCCGTGGGGTTTGCATCGGTATCAAAAGCACGCTATCTGACTTTCCCCATTCGCAATTACGCAACCCAATGGTATGGGAAAGCGATCGAAAGCCAGACCGTACAGGATCTGCTGTGGACCTCACTGTCCATTGCCGGCATTGTAACGGTGATATCCATGGTTGCGGGTTTTTTCGGCGCCCTGGCGTTTGCCCGCTACCAGTGGCGCTACCGGCGGCTGTTTCAGAAACTGATCCTGTTGCCGATCTTTTTTCCGCAGGCGGTGCTGGGACTGGCGTTGTTGATCTGGTTCAACTTCATCGGCGTGATACCGGACTGGAAGACGGCCGTGGTGGCGCATCTGGTGTGGATTTCCCCTATCGCCACGCTGATCATCGCCATCCGGGCCTATAGCTTCGACCCCGCGCTGGAAGATGCGGCACGGGATATGGGGGCATCCACCTGGGTGGTAATGAAAGAGGTCACCGGGCCCTTGTTGATGCCCGGGGTGGTGTCTGCCGGGCTATTTGCCTTTTTGTTGAGTTGGGGCAACTTCCCGCTGTCGTTGTTCACCACCGGGGCGGACTCCACTCTGCCCGAGTGGTTGTATGCAAAGATGGTGTCGGGTTATTCACCGCTGGTTCCCACGGTGGGCATACTTTCTATCGCAACCTCGATCATGCTATTGCTCATCGCGTTTGTGACCCCATGGTTAATCCGCAC
>CAXMTM010000110.1:0-2897 GCA_964196385.1 Arenicellales bacterium | reverse complement strand
CATGGATTCATGGTTGATTTCCACCACCGAAAAATCCAGTTGCCCTGAGTAGACATTGCCCGTTTCGCCTTCGGCACAGGAAACGGTAACGCTGTCAACGCCGTTCAGTTTGCTGGTGGCATCTCCGCACCCCACCACCGCGGGCACCCCCAGTTCACGGGCGATGATGGCCGCGTGGCAGGTGCGTCCGCCGCGATTGGTGACAATAGCGGCGGCTTTTTTCATTACCGGCTCCCAGTCGGGATCGGTCATATCAGTTACCAGGACGTCCCCTTTTTGTACGGTGGACAGCTGGTCCAGGCCGCTTACCACCCGTACCGTGCCGGCACCAATGCGCTGGCCGATGGCTCTGCCGCTGACTACGACTTCGCCGGGGGCGATGAGCTGGAAACGCTCGATCACGTTTTTCCGGGACTGGCTCTTGACGGTTTCCGGCCTCGCCTGCAGGATGTAAAGTTCCCCGTCCACACCGTCTTTGGCCCATTCGATATCCATCGGGCGGCCGTAGTGCTTCTCTATGGTAACGGCCATGTTCGCAAGTGCAGTCAACTCGGCGTCCGATAACGACAGCTGTCCCTGCTCGGGTTTCGGCACGTTTTCAGTCCTGACCGCACTCTCGTCGTCGTATACCATCCTGATCAGTTTCGTGCCCAGAGTACGACGCAGGATGGCGGGCCTGTTTTTAGCCAGTGAAGGTTTGTAGACATAGAACTCATCGGGATTGACCGCCCCCTGGACGATGCATTCTCCCAGGCCATAGGCCGAGGTGATCAGTACTACATCTTCGAAGCCGGACTCGGTGTCTATGGAGAACATGACTCCACTGGCGCCGATATCACTGCGGACCATGCGCTGTATCCCGGCAGACAACGCTACCCCGTCGTGATCGAATCGGTGGTGGATTCGATAGGATATTGCGCGGTCGTTGTATAGCGAGGCAAATACTGATTTCACGGCCTTCAATACATCGCTCAATCCGTTGACATTGAGAAATGTTTCCTGCTGACCCGCGAACGAGGCTTCGGGGAGGTCTTCCGCGGTAGCCGAAGAACGAACTGCGACGGAGATCCCCGATCCTGCTTCAGCTACCATTTTTTCATAGGCTTCGGTAATATCCCGCTGCAGGTCATCCGGCAGTGGAATTTGTTCGATCCAACGGCGAATATTGGCGCCTGTGGCGGTCAGGGAATCGACATCGTCCGGGTCCAGATCGGTCAGGGCTTCACTAATCCTTGAGTCAAGCCCATCCTGTCTGAGAAAATACCGATAAGCCTGGGCGGTAGTGGCAAAACCCCCGGGTACGTTGATGCCGGTACCGGAAAGGTTCCGGATCATTTCTCCCAACGAGGCGTTTTTGCCGCCAACTGTGGCAACATCACGCATTCCAACGGATTCAAGCAATATGATATTGTGTTGCAAGATAAAACCTCGATTAACCCGGAATCCCAGGCAGCCTGCCTGGCGCGGTATTGTACCTATGTTTAAATATATATTGTGAATGGCAGGGCAAGTTGAGCGACCGTTTCGCTTTTATCGTTTCCGACCGAACCGGGATTACCGCCGAAAACCTCGGCTTGAGTCTTTTGTGTCATTTCCCGACAGTCGATTTCGAGATCATATCCCTGTCATTTCTCGATTCCAGGGAGAAAGCGCTGGACGCGGTCAATAAAATCAACGATGCGGCAAATACATCCGGAGTGAAGCCCCTGGTATTTGCGACCCTGTCCGACGATGAGATAAGAGCGACCATCGCCGCCAGCAACAGTGTGGTATTCGATCTGTTCGACGCATTTCTGGGACCATTGGAGCGGGAACTGGGTATCGTTTCGGAACACAGTGTGGGCAGTTCACACGGCGTTCTGAACCCCGATAAGTATACCAGCCGGATCAGCGCGCTAAACTACACGATGAGGACGGACGACGGCGTCAATTACCAGAACTATAATCTGGCCAACGTGATAATCGTTGGTGTGTCGAGGACCGCGAAGACGCCAACTTCATTGTATCTGGCGCTACACTACGGCATTTATGCCGCCAATTACCCGCTGGTCGGAGAGGATCTGGACAGAGGCAGGCTACCCGCTTCCATCGTTAGCTACAGAAAAAAGCTGTATGGATTGACAATAGACGCCGAGCGTCTCAGGCAAATACGGGCTGAGCGATATTCAAATGGACGTTACGCCGATTTGAAGCAATGCCAGTATGAGGTCAATCAGGCGGAAGCAATGTACAGACGTGAAAGGATTCCGTTCATCAATACCACTGCCAAGTCTGTCGAAGAAATATCAACCACTATAGTGCACAAGGCAAACCTGAATCGGGACCTGATGTGACATGAGAATTGTTATCAATGCCAATCTACGAATTTTATTGTAAAAACTGCCACACCATTTATAACTTTTTCTCCTCCCGCGTAAACACCGGCACGGAGCCGGCTTGCCCCGACCGGGAATGTGGAAACCGGGGACTGCAGCGGCAGATTTCCCTGTTTTCGATATCCAGAGGCCGCACTGAGAATGATGGGGGTGACGATGGGCTGGAGAATCTGGACGAAGACAAGCTTGAGAAGGCGATGATGTCTCTGGCTGGTGAAATGGAGCATCTGGATGAAGATGACCCCAAACAGGCGGCGCGGGTAATGCGCAAGCTATTCGATTCCACGGGAATGAAACTGGGAAATAGCATCGAAGAAGCGATATCCAGGATGGAGGCCGGCGAAGATCCGGACAAGATCGAGCAGGACATGGGTGATGTTCTGGAGGATGAGAACCCGTTCGCGGCAAAACCCAGAAAATTGCTGGACGACCTCAAGAGAAAATACCTGCCCCCTAAAGTTGACGAGCACCTGTATGAACTTTAATTCTGTGGGGCCTGATTCTGGGAACTCTGGGGTCAAA
>CAXMTM010000109.1:0-6477 GCA_964196385.1 Arenicellales bacterium | reverse complement strand
TCGCCCACCGCCTTGGAGCGGTAAATGGTGTCCTCGGTATTTTTCCCCGACTCCAGCAACTCCACCCTGAAGTCGGTCGGCAGATCCGAACACACGGGGATCTTGTAGGTCGACGGCGCGTGGGTCTTCAGTTCGCCTTGTTGATTCCACCACAGTTCCTCCGAAGTCAGCCAGCCCATGCCCTGCACGAATCCACCTTCCACCTGGCCGAGGTCGATGGCCGGATTCAGGGACTGCCCGCAATCGTGCAGGATGTCCACCCGTGAAAGCCGGTACTCGCCGGTCAGGGTATCGATAATCACCTCCGACACCGCCGCGCCGTAAGCGTAATAGAAAAACGGCCGCCCGCTGAATGTCTTCCGGTCGTAGTGAATTTTCGGGGTGCGGTAAAAACCCGTGGACGACAGTGAAATGCGGTGGAAGTGGGCAAGCCGGGCCAACTCTGCGAAGGACACGCTGCGCTCACCGATGTGCACCTCGTTATTGCTGAATACAATCTGATCGGGGGGTGTCTCGAAATGCTCCGATGCAAATTCGATCAACCGTTGCTTGATGGTCCGTGCTGCGGCCTCGGCCGCCTTGCCGTTCAGGTCGGACCCGCTGGACGCCGCCGTAGCGGAGGCATTGGGCACCTTGCTGGTGTCCGATGCGGTGATCTTGATACGGTCGATGTCGATCTGCAGTTCCTGCGCCACCACCTGGGCGACCTTGGTGAACAAGCCCTGACCCATCTCGGTGCCGCCGTGATTGAGATGGACGGTACCATCGGTGTAGACGTGCAGCAGGGCACCGGCCTGGTTGAGATGGGTGGCGGTAAACGAGATGCCGAACTTCACCGGGGTCAGCGCGATGCCGCGCTTCAACCACGGACTGTGCCGGTTGAATTCCCGCACCGCAGCGCGCCGCTGCGCATACTCCGCCGATGTTTCCAGGCGGGCGACGATGTCATGGATAATGTTGTCTTCGACGCGCTGGTCGTAGGGTGTCACGTTGCGCTCGTCGACGCCGTAGAAATTGGCCTTTCTGACCTCGAGTGAATCCACCCTCAGATAGCGCGCGATCTCGTCGATGACATGCTCTATGGCAAACATGCCCTGGGGGCCGCCAAATCCTCTAAAAGCGGTATTGGAAACCGTGTTGGTCTTGCAGCGGTGGGAAACGATATCGACATTTTCCAGGTAGTAGGTGTTGTCGCAGTGGAACATGGTCCGGTCGTTGATTGCACCGGACAAATCGGCCGACATGCCGCAGCGTGAGGCGAAGGTGAACTCAATGCCCGCGATGCGGCCCGCGTCGTCGAAGCCCACGTCGTAGTCGATGTTATAGTCGTGCCGCTTCCCGGTCATGATCATGTCGTCGTCACGATCCAGCCTCAGCTTCGCCGCGCGCCCGGTCCGCTGCGCAACCATGGCCGCGATGGCGGCAAACAATGCCGGTTGGCTTTCCTTGCCGCCAAATGCACCGCCCATGCGCCGGCATTCCACGACAACATCCTTGGCTTCGATGTCGAGCGCGTGCGCCACCAGGTGCTGCACTTCACCCGGGTGCTGGGTGGAAGAGTAGACGTGAATATCGCCGTCTTCTTTGGGAACAGCCAGGGCGATGTGGCCTTCCAGATAGAACTGGTCCTGGCCGCCCAGGGTCACGCGTCCGCTCAAACGGTGTGCTGAACTGGCAATGGCCCGTTCACTGTCGCCACGGCTCATTCGCTGCGACGGTAGCACGAAGGATCCGGCCTCGACGGCCTCATCGATGTCTAAAACAGGTGGCAGGGTTTCATACTCGACCACGGCGAGCCGGGCTGCCTTGCGCGCCAGCGTGAAGGACCCGGCGGCCACTGCAAAAATGGATTGCCCGGCATATTGCACCAGCCCCGGCGCAAATATTGGGTCGTCTTCCACCACCGGTCCGTAATTGTTCTTGCCCGGAACATCATCCGCGGCAATCACCAGGGCCACGCCTGGTGCAGACTTCACCGCCTCGACATCGAGCCGGGTGATGCGCGCGTGGGCCTCGCTGCTCATGCCCACAGCGATATGCAGCATGCCTCGAGGCTCCGGGATATCGTCGATATAGTGCGCCCGCCCGCCGACATGAAGATGGCCGCTGTCGTGGGGCAGGTTTTCACCCACCCCCCCCTTGACAACCGAAGGCCCTGGATCGCTAGCGGCCATGGTCATAAACCCGCGTCTGGCTGTGGTCCGTTCCGGAAGTTTCCAGAAAGAATTTGTACAACAGATTTTTCATCACCGCGCTGCGGTAGTCCCGGCCGGCGCGCATATCGGCGATAGGCTGGTAATCGTCATCGAGTGCCGCCATGGCGGATTGCACCGACGCTTCGTTCCATTCCCTGTTTGTCAGTATCTGCTCGCACGCGCTGGCGCGTTTAGGGATCGCCGCCACTCCACCGTAAGCGATCCTGATATTGCTGACGGTATTTCCCTCGAGCTCCAGGTAGTACGCACCGCAGACCGCGGAGATGTCCTGATCGAATCGTTTGGATATTTTATAACTGCGTACCACCCGTCCTGGGTCTGCCACCGGCACGCGAACGCTGAACAGAAATTCACCCGGCTGCAGGTCGGTCTTCTGGTAGTCGATATAAAAACTCTCCAGCGGCAGCACCCGGGTCGCCTCCCCCTTACGCAGTACGACACTGGTCCCCAATGCGATCAGGGCCGGCATCGAATCTCCGATCGGCGAGCCGTTGGCCACATTGCCGCCGAGCGTGCCGGCGTTGCGGATAGGTGGTGATGCAAAACGGGTGAACAACTCCTCTAGATCGGGGTGATGTTGACAGATCACCTTCATCGCATCGGTCAGGGTGGCCGCCGCACCGACCTCGATAGTTTCATCCGCAACCGCGATCCGTTTGAGTTCGCTCACTTGACCCAGGTAGATTATGGCATCCAGCTGACGCAGATTTTTGGTGACCCACAGCCCGACATCGGTACCCCCGGCCAGAATCAACGCGTCCGGGTATCGTGCGACCAGGTCGCACAGCTCCGGCATCGAGACGGGGGCAAAAAATCGCCTGCCGTCGACTTCGATCGGGAACGGCTCGCCCGATTGTATGCTTTGCAGCAAGCCGATGAGCCGGCTTTCTTCCGCCGTTCTGATCCCGGTGTCTGTATAAGCACAGTCGATCCAGGCGGATTCCCGACATGATTCATGAGTGTACATGGTCCGCGCCGCTTCGATGATCGGTCTGTAACCGGTACAGCGGCACAGGTTGCCGGCCAGGGTTTCGTCTATCTCCCGGCGGCTGGGATCACGCCGGTTTTTGTACAGTGCGAACAACGACATGACGAATCCCGGGGTACAAAATCCACACTGGGAGCCATGGCAATCGACCATGGCCCGCTGCACCGGGTGCAGTGGCCCACCCGGCTCACTCAGGCTCTCGACGGTGATCAACTGTTTACCATGCAGCGTAGGCAGAAACTGGATACACGAATTTACCGCGCGCAATGTCAACTCGCCGCTGTCGTCGAGTTCCCCCAGCACCACGGTACAAGCGCCGCAATCACCCTCGGCACAACCCTCCTTGGTACCGGTTCGGCGCAGATCCTCCCGTAAATATTGCAGTACGGTGCGGGTAGGATCGGTGACATCGACGTGGACGATTTCGTCATCCAGCACGAAATGAATCCGGTTGGATGTTGCCTTGCACTCTTCCGTCACCGGCATGGGATCAACTGCCCCTGTACGTCGAATAGCTCCACGGCGATACCAGCAACGGAACGTGGTAATGAGAATCCTCTGCTGTCGAAAAGCGCAACGTCACCTGATCCAGAAAAGGCGGTGTGTCGGTAACAATACCGCATCGGGTAAAGTATTCATCGACTGTGAACACCAGTTCCCAGCTACCCCTGCTAAATGCATCGACATCCAGCAGAGGTTCATCCGTCCGGCCGTCCGCATTGGTGAACACCGTCTTGACGTGCTGCCGCTCCGGCCCAGCCCGGAACAGATCGATCCTGATTCCCGCACCCGGTTTACCCTGGGCAGTATCAAGGACATGTGTGGTTAGTCGGCCCATGTGCCCTCTCTGAAATTGGCAACCCTATTAAAACATCAAAACCGGGGTCACACCAAAACTGAAAACTGCGCTCTGACCCCTATTACCATATAATACCCGTATCCCTGAAATCGTAGCCTGGATACAGGAGTATCGTATGAGTACCGTGCAACCCGACGAGAATACGGAATTCGTTGATTTCTGGAACGATATTCTGGTACCCAAATTTGTTGAATACAAACACATACTGGTGGATGGGCTGACCCACCACAGTGCGAAGATCTTTCCGTCTCTCAATGTCGGTAAAGGCGACAAGGTCGCCGATGTCGGCTGCGGTTTCGGCGACACCGCCATCCTGTTCGCACAACGTGTCGGGCCTTCAGGCTCGGTTCTGGCCCTCGACTGTTGCGACGCGTTTCTGGAGTTCGGCCGCCGGGACGCCAAAGCCGCCAACGTGGAGGACATCATTACTTTCGTAGAGGCGGACGTACAGCAGTATCCGTTCGACGGCACCTACGATTTCTGTTTTGCGCGCTTCGGCACCCAGTTCTTCGAAAACCCGGTGGCCGGTTTGCGCAGTATGCGCAGCTCGCTCAGGCCGGGTGGTGAAATGGTCATGATCGTGTGGCGCACCATCGATGACAACCCGTGGCTGGGCATGCCCAAACAGGTCATCCTCAATCACCTGCCTCCCCCGGGAGACGACGGCCGAAGCTGCGGCCCCGGTCCGTTTTCCATGGCCAATCAGGAGATGGTAACCAGGCAACTCGAAATCGCCGGTTACACGGACATTAATTTCGAGCGCATCGACGCACCCCTGATAGTGGGAAACTCACTGGACGACGCCGTCGGTTTTCAAATCGCCCTGGGGCCCGCCGGAGAAATCTACCGGGAAGCCGGCGAGGAAGCCGAACGCAAACACGACGAAATAGACCGGGCTCTCAAAGCGGAACTCAGTAAATTCCTGACCCCGGACGGAGTCGTTATGGAATCCAGTTCCTGGAAAATCAGCGCCAAGAACCCGGGGTAACTCTCTATGCGGATTCCAGCGCCTGAACGATTTCCACCAGGGACACATTGAGTCCATTTCAGAATCGAGTTTTTCCGTGAGCGCGGTAGAGCCGGTGATGTCGGCGAACAACAGGGTAACTGGTTTGCGTTCGCCGGGCATGCGTTCCCATGCAGCCACGGGGTTGTCGTCCGCTGGCCCGGGCGCGGCGTTCACCTGGGGCTCTGCACTTTGCGGGGATAGAGAGGTTATGGCTTTGAGCAGCTTTTTGCGGTGGCCCAGTTTTACACCCAGCTTTTCGAGGTCAGATTCGGCAAGCTCCGGCAGCACCTCTTCATCCACTGCGTTGTCACGGAATACATCCGCGTATTCTTCCAGGCCCAGGCTCGCCAGCCAATTATCAAGACTTTGCGGCATTGAGCTATCTGGCAGCCACCTCGGGCAGTTCCGGTGAATACGGAAACTCGTCCATGGTCAGGGCGCGCCAGGTGTAAGCCAATACGGAAATGAGACCCCAGGTCAACCCTACGACCACACCCAGATCCAGTATTCCGCGCCACGGCTGGGGCATCTGTTGCGCGATGACAACGAAAACCGCGACCATCGCCAGCAGCAGGTAAGATCCGATCAATCGCCTGCGGGTGGTGTGAAAAAAACCCATGCCGAACAACGGGGACAGGAGCGAGTGGGAAAACCTGGGATTATCGCGCAGGTGTCTGATGCGCGCAGCCAGTCTCGGGGAATATGATTTCTGGAACCCCTTATAACCTTCCGAATAGGCCATGAATACGATACTGCCGGCAAGTATGATCCAGTGATACCACTGATAGTCGTAGGAGAATGAGTCCAGCCCGATTCGCCCCAGTCGTACGATGGCATACCCCAACAGCAGGGTCACCCCCGCAATCCCCCACAACGCACTAATTTTTCCCACCATCATATCTATGTTTTTTACGAATGGCGCGAGTTTACACTGAATGATCGCACTACCGTAGGCCGTATGCAGGAGGTGCGCCTCGCGGCCTCGCGCCGATCAGATCGCGGCGGGGACGCCGCTCCTACTAGTGTAGTGTCCTATATTCTGTGGCGATTAAGCGAGACGAGAAGGTATTAGCTGCAAGGCGCGTCTTGCAGGGAATGGCGCGCCCTTCGCAAGAGATGCAACGCCGCAGATGATGCCTTCTCGTCTCGCCAGCAGGGAGCCCCACAAAAAATCCAATCCTGCGTTGCAGCCTTTGTTAAGGGGGCAGCCATTAACTGCAGGCTGCGCCTTGACTTGAATCTTTTGTGGGGCTCTTAATCGCCACATAATATAGGACACTACACTAATCATCCGGGGATAGGACCGGTCCGTTCAGTGGCCAGCCGGTGGCGCGCGGCCATCCAGGTAGGACGCCAGATGCGTACTCAGGTCGCGAACGTCATCCTCGGCGCCGTGGATGAAACT
>CAXMTM010000108.1:0-3536 GCA_964196385.1 Arenicellales bacterium | reverse complement strand
GAGCCCTAAGTTTAGTGTTCAGCGATCTCCATAATGCCCTCGATTTCCAACTGGGCATCTTTAGGCAATGCCGCTACTTCCAGGGCTGCCCGGGCAGGATAAGGCTCTGCGAAATGCCGGGCCATGATCTCGTTTACCGCTGCGAAATTACCGAGATCGGCCAGGAATATGGTCAGTTTCACAATGTCCTGCAGGGAGCCGCCCGCGGCTTCCGCAACGGCCCCAAGATTTTTGAACACCTGCTCGCATTGTTCCGGGAATGTGTCGGCGACCAGTGACATGGTCACCGGGTCGAGCGGGATCTGGCCGGAAATATATACCGTGCCGCCGACCTTTACCGCTTGTGAGTAGGTGCCGATGGCTGCCGGTGCGTTTTCGGTGGAAATGATTTTCTTGGTTGTCATGTGATTAACCCTTGTGATGATGTATGAACCTGGAACTCCGTCTTCATCCTTTCGCACGCGCCACCCGAAGTACGCCCTGCACACGCCGCACGCTTTTCAGAATGCGGGCCAGATTGATCCGGTCTTTTACCTCGATACTGAATCTGATCATTGAGAATCGCCCATCCCGCTCCTCTACGTTCACGTTGTTGATGTTCGAGCCCTGTTCCGCGATGGCGGCGGCGACACTGGCCAGCACACCACGCTTGTTTTCGGTATCCACCCGAACGTTCACGGAATAAACACCCTTCACCTCATCGGCCCAGTTCACGTGCACCCATTTGTCCGGGTGCTTGCGATACTCGGCGATATTGGGGCAGTCGAACATGTGTACGACGACGCCGCGCCCGGCAGTCATGAACCCTACGATGTTGTCTCCGGGAACCGGGCTACAGCATCGCGCAAAAGTAAGAAGCATGCCCTCGGCGCCATCGATCGCCAACGGAATTTCCTGGGCTGCCGAGAGCGAGGTCTCGTCTCCTCCGCGTTTTTTCAACAGGACCTGGTTTGCCACCATCACCGGTAGTCGCTTACCCAGGCCAATGTCTTCCAGCAGATTATCCCAACTCTCTACGTTCAGGCTGGACAGCACATCTTTCTTCATCTGTGTAGTAAGACGCGTGCGGCCGAAACGACTGGTCTTGATGGCGTGGTCGAGCAGCCGTTTACCCAGCTTGACCGCCTCCTGTCCCTGCTGTTTCTTGAGGTAGTGCCGGATCGACGCGCGCGCCTTACCGGTCGCGGTATAGTTCAACCACGATGGTGTCGGCCTGGCGCTGCTCGACGTGATGACCTCCACATGGTCACCGTTGTGCAACACCGTGGGCAGAGAAACCAGTTCCCGGTTCACTCTGACCCCGGCACATTGATTTCCCACGTCGGTGTGCACGGCATAGGCAAAATCCAGTGCAGTGGCCCCGCGTGGCAGCTTTTTGATATCGCCCTGATGCGTAAATACATACACTTCATCGGGAAACAAATCGATCTTCAGGTGCTCCAGAAACTCACTCGGGTTGCCGCTCTGTTTCTGGGTATCCAGCAAGTCCAGCAACCATTGCCGCGCCAGTTCCTTCGCCTTTACCCCGGTCTTGGATTCCGATTTGTAGATCCAGTGAGAGGCGATGCCGGCCTCTGCGATTCGATTCATTTCAACGGTGCGTATCTGCACTTCCAGTGATCCGCCGAAGACCCCAAAAACCACCGTGTGCAGCGACTGGTAACCATTGGCCTTGGGGATTGCAATATAGTCCCGGAACCGCCCCGGAATGGGTTTGTATAAATTGTGAACAACCCCCAGCACACGATAGCAGTCGTCCGCCGTGTCAACTATGATACGAAATCCATAGATATCCTGCAGTTCACGGAAGGATTTTCTCTTCAACACCATCTTCTTGTAGATGCTGTAGATGTGCTTTCTGCGACCGATGACTTCAGCATGAATCCCGGATCTGTGTAATTCAGCCGCAATAGCGGACTGAAGTTTCTTGATGACGGACTTTCTGTTGCCCTGGCGCTTCTTGATGCCTTTCTCTATGGCAGCATAACGCTTGGGGTAAAGATTCCGGAAACTCAGGTCCTGGAGTTCCCGGCTCCATTGATAAAGACCCAGGCGGTTTGCTATGGGGGCGTATATGTCCATGGTCTGGCGGGCTACGCGCCGGCGCTTGTGCAGGGGCAGCGCGTCCAGGGTACGCATGTTGTGCAGCCGGTCTGCCAGCTTGATCAATATGACGCGTATATCCTGCGCCATCGCCATCAGCATCTTACGGAAGTTCTCCGCTTCGGCGTGCTCCTTGCTTTCAAAATCGATCTGCCCGATCTTGCTGACACCATCGACCAGGAGCGCCACTTCCCGGCCGAATTCTTTTTCCAACTCATCCTTGGCTGTTGGCGTATCCTCGATGACGTCGTGCAGAATCGCCGCAATGATGCTGTGGCGGTCCAGCTTTAACTCGGTGAGGATTTCGGCGACGGCCACCGGATGGTGGATATACGGCTCACCGCTGCGCCGGCGTTGACCGGCGTGGGCTTCCGCACCGAACAGGTAAGCCTTGTAAACCTCGTCTACCGCATCGTCACTGAGATACTCTTTTAAAGTATCACACAGTGCGCTGGCGGGTTTACCCGGAGCACGCGACGTGAGTCGCTTACTCAGGCTGCGCGGGGGCTTCCTCCGAAGGGCTGGTATTTGCATCCCCCTCGGCTTCCTCCATATCGCCGGACAGGGAATCGAATTCGTCCAGTTCCAGCGTGGGTTGGTCTTCCAGGATCGCTTTGGTCACCAGGCCGTCGGCGATTTCGCGCAGCGCAACAACGGTGTGCTTATCGTTGTCCACCTCGACCAGTGGCTCCGCGCCGTCAAATAGCTGGCGGGCGCGTTTGGTCGCCACCAGTACCAACTGGAAGCGGTTGTCGACATTCTCGAGACAATCTTCTACGGTAATTCTTGCCATTGGGTACCTCTACCTCTGTATATCATAACGTTATAAGTCAATTGTAACCCTTCTGAGTCCATCTGCGGACCCGGAAACGATGGTTCGAAGTTTCGCCATCGTTTTCTCCAGGTCATCATTGACGACTTCATGGTCATATTCGTCGCGGTGAGCCATTTCATCGGAGGCCTCCTGCATGCGTCCGGAGATGACCTCGTCCGAATCCTGCCCGCGCTCACGCAATCTTCTTTCCAGCTCCTGCATAGACGGCGGCAGTACAAAAATACTCTGCACTTCCGGAATCTGCCTCCGGACTTTGCGGGCGCCCTGCCAATCGATGTCCAGCAATACACTGTTCCCGGCCTTCAGTAACCGCTCTACTTCACTTTTGGAAGTGCCGTACAGATTACCGAAAACCTCGGCGTACTCGAGGAAATCGCCGGCTGCCACCTTGGCTTCGAACTCCGCACGATCTACGAAAAAATAGTCCACACCATCGGCCTCCCCGGGCCGCATCCGGCGTGTCGTATGAGATACGACCAACACGGTGTCGGCGATTTCATCCACAATTCGTCTGGCAAGCGTTGTTTTGCCCGCCCCGGAAGGTGCGGAAATAATGAAAAATCGTCCATACGACATTATAAAGACTACACCTTTGGCC
>CAXMTM010000107.1:0-8554 GCA_964196385.1 Arenicellales bacterium | reverse complement strand
CAGACTCCATTGATCGGTACGGGACCAATTGAGTCTGACCCCTTTGATCCGACTGGCCGGATAGGCGTCCCCATGTCTTTGCTGAACGAAGCGTTTAACGGCATGTGGCGGAAGCGCGGCGTTGCCTCCTTTTTACTGTGGCCGCTGAGCCTTGTTTACCGTTCAGTGATGGCGATCAGAACCCACGCCTATCGATCTGGCTGGTTTCACACTCACCGCTTCGATGTTCCTGTAATCGTGGTCGGTAATATTTCCGTGGGTGGCACCGGAAAGACGCCGATTGTAGCTGCCATCGCCAACCACCTGCGCCACCGAGGCTGGTCACCGGGTATCGTCAGTCGTGGATACGGAGGCAAGGCGAAAAACTGGCCGCAAGTCGTTACCCCAACGAGTCCACCGGATCTGGTGGGCGACGAGCCTGTACTGTTGGCGCGTCGCACTCATTGTCCCGTTGTGGTTGCACCGGATCGACCGGCGGCGGTCAGGCAGTTACTGGCCGAAAATAACTGTGATGTCGTCATCTGTGACGATGGTTTGCAGCATTTGGCGCTGCACCGTGATATCGAAATTGCTGCCATGGACAGCGAACTGAAGTTGGGGAATGGTTTTTGTCTTCCCGCGGGCCCGCTGCGCGAACCGGTATCCAGACTCGATGAAGCGGATTATGTGATCTGTGACGGAATAGACGGTCCCGGGTACCATTACACGCTGGAAGGGGATACGGCTGTCAGTCTGGCCGATGCCGAAGTACGCAGACCATTGGTAGATTTTTGTAACACCATGGTCCACGCCGTCGCCGGTATAGGCCGGCCATCGCGTTTTTTCGAGTTCCTGCGGCGCTCCGGCCTCGAGGTCGTCGAGCACCCGTTTCCGGATCATCACCGCTTTACCGCAACCGATCTGGCGTTCGCCGGCGACGAGGTTGTTCTTTTTACCGAAAAAGATGCGGTAAAATGTGAATCTGTCGCGGCGGAGAACATGTGGTATGTTCCGGTGGCCGCGAAACTGGATGCTGCGTTTTACAATGAACTCATTGAACGATTGGATAACTTATGATTGACAAGAAACTGCTTGAAATTCTGGTATGCCCGGTGACCAAAGGGCCGCTAATTTACGACACGGAGAAGCAGGAGCTGGTGAGCAAGTCGGCCCGGCTCGCGTACCCCATCCGGGACGATATCCCGGTCATGCTCGAAGACGAAGCGCGCGTGCTCGAGGACGACGAGAGGCGGGATTGACAGGCGGCTGCGAGTGATTATTTAAGCATTGCAGGTATTGAGGTTTTGGGTTTTGACTGAAAAACAGGGTGTTTTGGTATCGAATGGAGTTTGATGTACTTATTCCGGCAAGGTATACATCCACCCGCTTGCCGGGTAAACCATTACTGGACATCGGAGGCAAGCCTCTGATCCAGTGGGTCTGCGACTGTGCCGGAAGAAGTGATGCGCATCGCGTGCTGGTTGCCACGGATGACCAGCGGATAAAGGACGTCGTAGACGGGTTCGGCGGCGAAGCGTATCTGACACGGAATGACCACACGTCCGGTTCAGACCGCGTTGCGGAGCTGGTCCAGCGGCTCGGCCTGGCCGCGGACCGGATCGTCGTCAATGTGCAGGGTGACGAACCTCGTATGCCCGGCCTGTTGATCGATCAGGTCGCTCGTGCTCTCCTCGAAGATGACGACACTTTGGTCAGTACCGCCTGTCATAAAATAGAATCAAGTAATGAACTGAACGACCCCAATGTGGTGAAGGTGGTCTGTGATTTGCAGGGCCGGGCCTTGTATTTCTCACGTGCGGCCATACCCTGCGCAAGGGATTCGGCCAGCAGCAGCGTATCTGCGTTACGGCATATCGGAATCTATGGATTTCGGGTGGGCTTTCTGAGCGAATTCACTTCCTGGCCTGTGGCCGAACTGGAAAAAACGGAGCAGTTGGAACAGTTGCGAATACTGGAAAACGGTGTGAATATTGCCGTCTGTGAGGCCACGGTTTTACCTGGGCCGGGTATCGACACACCAGCGGACCTGGCGAGTTTTCGAGACTGGGTGAGTCACAATGGTTAAGGTCTTGTTCGTGTGTATGGGAAATATCTGTCGATCTCCAACCGCTGAGGGCGTGTTCCGGAAAATCCTGGAAGACAGTGCCCTGGCGGAGGGCATAATGATCGATTCAGCCGGGACACACGCCTACCACATCGATCAACCGCCGGACCATCGGGCGCAGCAGGCCGCGGCCCGGCGCGGTATCGACATTTCGGCCTTGCGGGGCCGGCGGGCAACGGCAGAGGATATAGAAGAGTTTGACTATGTGCTGGCTATGGACCGTGAAAATTACCACAACCTGACCCGTCTTAAAGGCGAACGAGAAAACATCCGACTGTTTCTGGATTACTCGGAAAATTTCGAGGACGATGAAGTCCCGGACCCGTATTACGGTGGACCCAATGGGTTCGAAAGAGTGCTCGATATGATCGAGGATGCCTGCCGGGGACTGCTCGCGGACATCAGGCAGCGGCACACCCTCTGAACATTACGGTGTGTGTCAGCCGTGCATATCGAAGTCAGCATCTCACAGCAAAAGCTTCAACTCCTGGAAAATAATGGTGATGTACTCATGGACACGCTGGTCTCCACTGCTCGCAATGGGCCGGGGGAACGCATCAACAGCGAATGCACCCCGCGTGGGACCCATGTGGTCAGAGCCAGGATCGGCGCGGGTTGCCCGGTCAATACGGTGTTCAGGGGGCGGCGGCCTACGGGTGAGGTATTCACTCCGCCCATGCGCGCCCAATTTCCGGGTCGGGACTGGATTCTGACACGCATTCTGTGGCTGAGCGGTATGGAGAAGGGTATCAACCGGTTGGGGCCGGTCGACACAATGCGCCGCTATATATACATACACGGGGCGCCGGAAAATGACGTGATGGGGGTGCCCGGTTCCCACGGATGCATCAAGATGAGCAACCCGGATATGATGACACTTTTCGACCGCGTGAATGTTGGTACGCCTGTAATCATCAAGGAATGACACTTAGGAGCCTGTCCGAGATGAAAGAGCAGGCACTGGGGCCCTTTTTTATCGATGTGGAGGGCGTTGAGTTGCTTCCCGGGGAACGGGAAAAACTGGCGCACCCATTGGTTGGCGGCGTCGTTCTGTTCAGCCGTAACTACGACAGTCCGGATCAACTGAAAGCACTGGTCAACAGTGTCAGGTCAGTCCGCACGCCGGCTTTGCTGGTCGCCGTAGACCAGGAAGGGGGCCGGGTGCAGCGCTTTAAAAAAGGCTTCTCACTGTTGCCCCCTGCAGGGATTTACGGTGATCTTTATGAGTGTGATAGAGATGCCGGGCTCAACGCATCGCGATGCGCCGGCTATCTGATCGCGGCGGAACTCAGGGAGGTGGGGGTGGACATCAATTTCGCGCCGGTTCTCGATGTTGCAACCATTGAATCCACGGTCATCGGGGATCGGGCTTTCCACCATGATCCCGTAATCGTGACTGAATTGGCCCGGGCCTATATCGAGGGCATGAATATCGGTGGCATGAAGGCAACGGGAAAGCACTTCCCCGGCCACGGGTCAGTAGTGGAAGACTCTCATATCTGTCTGCCGCGGGATGGCCGGCCATGGCTGGAAATCGACCGATGCGACCTGGTTCCCTACCGCAGGCTAAGTAAATTGTTGCACGGCGTGATGACCGCGCATGTCAGTTATCCTGACCTGGACGACCATTTGCCGACATTCTCGACGTTCTGGCTGCGCACCGTACTGCGCCAGGACATCGGCTTTACGGGGCTGATATTCAGTGACGATCTGAACATGGATGGGGCGAAAATAAAGGGCGATCCGGTGCAAAGGGTGTCTGGCGCCCTCGCCGCGGGCTGCGACATGGCGCTCATGTGCAACAATCCGGACGCCGTAGATCTGGTTCTGGATCAACTGGATTTCAAACCCCCGGAAAACACGCCACAGAACGTTCTAGCCATGGCCGGCGGGGTGACGGATAAGTCATTTCAGCAGCAGGCCCGGAATACCGTGGAATCTTTACGGGGCTAGCTCACCTGCGCGGGGGATTATTCCGCCCGCTCCATATACTCTCCGGTGTCCGTATTGACCCTGACTTTGTCCCCCACATTGACGAAGGTAGGCACGCTGACGCGTAAACCGGTTTCCAGTATTGCCGGTTTGCCGGATCCGGATGCGGTCTGGCCTTTGACAACGCCTTCTGTTTCCATGACTTCGAGCACCACGGCAGCGGGCAGTTCGACACCGATGGGGTTGTCATTGTGAAAATTGATCTGGACTTCCGTATTGGGCAGCAGGTACCCGACGTGATCTGACAGGTCCTCATTGGGTAACGTGAGCTGTTCGAAGGTTTCGTTATCCATGAACACGTAGCCATCGCCTTCGGCGTACAAGTACTGCATGTTGCGGGGTTCCACGCGGGCTTTTTCGACCGTATCCGCGGATCTGAAACGCTCATTGAGCTTGGTGCCCTGGGTGGTTTCCTTGAGTTCGACCTGCACAAAGGCACCGCCCTTGCCCGGCTTGACATGGCTTTTTTTGAGCACCCGCCAGAGTTTGCCCTGGTGTTCGATCAGGTTTCCGATTCTGATATCAGAGGAAGAGATTTTCAACTTGGGATCCTTTGTGGTTTGAAAGGGCGAGATTCTAGTAGTATCAGCTACCATTGAGCAATGGCGACTTCTACCCGTTTGAATAGTTTCAACCCTGCATGCCGCAGATGTGAGCGGTTGTCCTGCTATCTGGATGCGGTCCGGGCCGAATACCCGGAATATTACTGCAAGCCCGTGCCCCCGTTCGGGGACGAAAACGCCCGGTTGGTTGTGGTGGGACTAGCGCCAGGCAAGCACGGCGCCAACGCCACTGGCCGGCCGTTTACCGGTGATCATGCCGGAATACTGCTCTACAAAACATTGTACAAATTCGGATATGCGAGCCGGGCCGAATCGCTGAGCGATGACGACGGGCTGACGTTGAGCGATTGCCGTATTACCAATGCGGTGAAGTGCCTGCCACCGGAAAACAAGCCCACGAACCCGGAAATTCAACAGTGCAACACCTACCTGCAGGCCGAGTTGGCCCGCTGCCGGGCAGGCGCCGTGATCCTGGCCCTCGGGTTGGTGGCCCACAAGGCGGTCCTCAAAGCATTCGGACTTGTCCAGGCCGGATTTCCTTTCAAGCACAATCAGGCGCACGGGATCGGCGGTGACCTTACTTTGCTGGACAGCTACCACTGCAGCCGCTACAACACCCAGACGCGCAGGCTTACCGCAGCCATGTTCGAGCAGGTTTTTGAAAAAGCCGGTAAGTTGCTGTGCTGACACAGGGTGCAGAACAATCGTTTGACCCGCGTGCATTCCTGAAGGGGGTGCCGAACACGCCAGGCGTATATCTGTTCATGGGTTCCGCGGGCGAGGTACTGTATGCAGGCAAGGCCCGGGGCCTAAAGAGTCGACTGTCGAGCTATTTTCGCAAGACCGGCGTGCCGCACAAAACGCGTTCCATGGTGAGTCATGTGGTGGATGCGCAGTTCATTCTGACCCATACCGAGAGCGAAGCACTGTTGCTCGAAAGCAACCTCATCAAAAAACACCGCCCGCGCTACAATATCGTGCTGCGGGACGACAAGAGTTATCCCTATATCAGACTGGAGGACAAGCTGCCCTATCCCCGGCTCAGTTTTTATCGCGGGGGCCGCCGCGAACCCGGGCAATATTTCGGCCCGTATGCCAGCGCACACGCCGTCCGCCAGACACTGTCCCAGTTGCAGAAGCTGTTCCGGGTCAGGCAATGTGAGGACACCTTCTACCGCTTACGCTCCCGGCCCTGTCTGCAGTACCAGATAGAACGATGTACGGCGCCCTGTGTTGACCTGGTAACCGAAGCCACCTACGCCGATGATGTCAAACAGGCGACCTTGTTTCTGCAGGGCAGGGACAGCACACTGAACGATTACCTGATAAACCAGATGGAGCAAAGTTCCAAACACCAGGATTACGAATCCGCCGCTCGCTACCGGGACAGAATCAAGGCGCTGAGGCGAGTCCTGGAGTACCAGTACATCAACGTAGGCGAAGGGGACAGGGACGTCGTCGTGCTGTGCATGGAACAGCAACGGTTTTGCATAGATGTAACCTTTGTCCGGGGCGGGCGGCATAGCGGCAACAAAACATTCTTCCCAACACCGTCTTTGGATGAGAGCCCGAAGCAGGTCATTTCCGGATTTATCGGGCAGTTCTACAGCAATAAACTGATACCGGACGAGGTCGTAATGTCACCACCGCCGGAAAACAAAGTCGTGCTGGAATCCGCTTTGTCGGAGCTTGCAGAGAGGAAAATCAGGGTCATATCGAACCCCAGAGGAATACGGGCGAGGGTGGTGTTGCAGGCTTTGAACAACGCCAAAGCCAGACTGGCCACTCATGTATCCGGCCGGCAGTCCCAGTTGGATCGACTGGAAGCCTTACGCCGCTTGCTGGACCTTGATGAGTCTCCCGGCCGCATAGAATGTTTCGACGCGAGTCATACGTCCGGTGTGTCGACAGTGGTTTCATGTGTTGTGTTCGATGCCGAGGGACCACGCAAAGCGGACTACCGCCGGTTCAACATCAAAAACGGTGCGGGTGACGATTACGCCGCGTTGAACGAGGCGCTGCATCGCCGGTTCCGCAAGGTCAGGCAGGGGGAGGGCCAAATCCCGGACATTCTCCTGATCGATGGAGGCAGGGGCCAGATCAACGTGGCCAGAACTGCTCTGCAGGAATTACAGATACAGGGCATCGTGATCCTGGGTGTGGCCAAGGGGTTGGGTCGCAAGCCCGGTCGTGAGCGGCTTTATGTCCCGGGCCGTAAACAGCCCCTGCCCGCATCGGCGGATTCTCCGGTGCTGCTCTATATCCAGCAGATACGGGATGAGGCACATCGCTTCGCGATTACGGGTCATCGGCAACAGCGCGCCAGGCACAGCAAGAGATCACAGTTACAGGAGATTCCGGGAATTGGAAATTTGAAACGCCAGGCCTTGCTGAGACATCTGGGGGGATTGCAGGAAGTGTCCCGCGCCGGGATAGAAGACCTCGCCAGTGTGCCGGGAATCAGCCGTTGCCTGGCAGAGCGCGTTTACTCCTTTTTCCATGAATAGTCTCAGAGATGTTGTTATAGTTACGGGGAATCTGCTGCGGCACTGTTGATTGCCACCCCATGGTCTACACGCTACCCAATATACTGACGCTCGCCCGGATGATTTTTATTCCGATCCTGGTCGCCGTGTACTTCCTGCCGGTACCATGGAATCATTGGGTGACAACGGGCTTATTTGTCATTGCCGGTCTCACCGATTGGCTGGACGGTTATCTGGCGCGGCGTCTGGGACAGCATTCTCCGTTCGGTGCTTTCCTCGACCCGGTCGCGGACAAACTCATGGTAACAACTGTACTGGTTCTTCTGGTAGCGGACTCCAGCTTGCAAAACGAAGTGATCAGTTCCATATTGTTTACCACCATGGCGGCCGTAATTGTTGGCCGTGAGATTGCAGTTTCCGCCTTAAGAGAATGGATGGCGGAGATCGGCAAGCGCAAAAGTGTCGCGGTTTCAATAATCGGCAAACTGAAAACAATTGCCCAGATGGTTTCGATTGGATTATTGCTGTATCAGGCCCCGATTGCGGGTATCTCCGCGGCCAGGGTTGGAGAAATTCTGTTTTATATTGCCGGTGGGCTGACAATCTGGTCGATGTTTGCCTATTTGAAGGCGGCCTGGCCGTCTCTGGTGGGAGAATTGAATGAAAGCGGTAACTAAACTGTCTGTGGACGCTTGACAGCCCCCTTCAAGGCTTTCAGAATTGCGCCCCTTTTTATAATGCCTTTTTATAATGTAAGAGTCCAAGCGGGAATAGCTCAGTTGGTAGAGCACAACCTTGCCAAGGTTGGGGTCGCGAGTTCGAGTCTCGTTTCCCGCTCCATTAATTCAACAAGTTACAGTCTCTGACGATCTCGGACTGACACGCAACTGACACGCACACCCTTCAGGAGAAGCCGTTTTTTCACAAGTTTCTGCAACTCCTGGAAATAATTATCAATCGCCTGGACTGCCTCGCTGAGGTAGTCCGGGGCGTACTTTGCATATCTTTCTGTAGTACCTCCTGATTTATGGCCCAAGAACCCCTGCACCTCCCACATGGGTACACCGCGCTTTCTCAGCTCCGTAGCCATTGTATGGCGGATAGTGTAAGGAATGATGTCTTTGTCCAGTCCAGCGCGGTCTCTGGCCGCCCTGAACGCCGTTTTAATTGATTTCACGGGTCTACCGTGCCAATTCACAAGCTGCTCACATCTGCTCGCTTTCAGCCAGGGTAGTAACGTATTCGATATCGGTAGGGTAGGTCGGTATTTTTTGGTTTGTTCTCTGCCCGTTGGGTTGAGGTTCAATATTCGATCCTTGAAGCTAACCTGAAATTTCTGTAGTTCCAGGATCGCTTCCGGCCTGGCTAGAGTGTTAAATGCGATCATGCAGTATATGAACAGGTGCTGT
>CAXMTM010000106.1:0-3016 GCA_964196385.1 Arenicellales bacterium | reverse complement strand
CGGGTTCGGTCTGAGGTCGGTCGAGGCCGCCGAGAAATGGGGCCACCGGAAAAGAAATTAAACTTCTTTATCTTATTTACGCCATAAATCACTGTATCTGGTACTGTTAATCACTAGGTCGGCGGTTCGAGCCCGTCCCAGTGAGCCATTTTAAATCTTCAGCTTACGTCCCATCGTCCGTCCGGCATTGGCAGTGACCATAAGACCGATAGTCACCGAGTGTAGGCGCCTCAGGGTCCCGCCGCCGGCATACCTATATATATGGGCACCCTCGTGGGGAAAGATATCGTAATTCGCCGGGGCAGACTGGTGTCGGGCGTGGATACGTCAAGTGACTGGGGCCGACTAGGAGGTCCGGTCGAGCCCGTCCCGGGGAGCCATTTATTTTCTTCGACTTACGTCACCATAGTTCGGCATTGAGGACTGATCGAGAGATCATAAGTCCCCGGGTCGGCAGTGAGGGGCTCCGGTGGGGATGCCTATTGAAATCGATGGCTATCGTCGATGTCTGAAAGTGGGCCAGAACAGGACATTCAACTCTGTACTTAGCTAGACGCAAACGCTGGGGGTTACGTCCCCAGACCCCCAAATAATCCAATTATTAACTTACTGGCCACCGTGCATCGAACCAAGCCGGTTCAAATACGTCCGAACTCATGTCGCCCATGAGGCCATGACGCATTGTTTAATTGTAGAACAATTTGATGTCATCAAATATGTCTGAACAAGTATCATTGAAGCATGAAATCACTTCGCCATGCCGAAATGTTCATCTACAATTGTAATATGCGGTTCATGGCGAGTCCGCATACACATGCATGCGATTATCTGCCGGACACGAACAGGGCATAACAGGTGCGCGCATCTATTAAACTGCTACTTTGGTTGGCTGCTGGTACAGGCACACTGCTTGCTGCACTGGTCGCGTTACTGTATTTCGTCGATGTCAACCTGTACCGCGACCGGATTGAACAGCAGGTTTCGACAGCATTCGGCCGTGAAGTAGTCCTCGAGGGCGCTCTGAGCCTTGAGCCGTCACTCTCGCCCCGCTTCACGGTCAACGGGTTTAAAATCAGCAACCCGGACTGGGCCAGCCGGCCGTTCCTGGCAGTGGTGGACAAGTTCGATATCCGCGTCAGCCTGTTACCCCTGCTGAGGGGCGAGCTGGAGATCATTCGACTCGAATTCCATGGTGTCGACCTGTTGCTCGAGGAAGAAGCCGACGGTGACAATAATTTCACCTTCGGCGGTTCCGGTGAGGCCGCCGCACTGCCGTCAATCAAGAGTATGTCGTTGTACGACTCCAGCATCGCCTACGCGACTCCCGGAAACCCGGTAAGACGCCTGCACCTTGCGCAGGTAACAGCGCACAAGGTGCCGGGGCAGCCCGTTGAACTGGATGCAGACACCACACTGAACGCGCTACCCGTGACGATCTCGATACGTGGCGAACCACAGGTTGACGGGCAACCGAACGGTCCCTGGCACGTCACCCTGCTTGGCGAATCGGGCGGTATTTCCCTGCGGGTTGAGGGCAGCCTTGCTGACCCGGCCGACTGGCACCAGGGCGAGTACCGGCTGGAACTGAGTGGCCGGCACTTGGACAACCTGGAAACATTGACCGGCGTTACATTGCCCGATGCAGGACCTTATAAACTGGGTGCGAATATCCACTTCAGCCTCAACGAGTACCTGACGGTCAGCGACCTTAGCACTCAACTCGACGACACCGACATCAGCGGCAACCTTCACTGGGACATGAGCACTTCCCCGCCAGCAATCAAGGTCCGGCTCGATTCGGAACACATCGACGCCCGTGATTTGGATGGTGAGCCGCTGCCAGCTGATACTGACCAGGAAAGCATGGACTATTGGGACCAGCCACTCGATACAAGCATGGCGGGTGCCGTTGACCTTGACATGGAAGTCCGGATTCAACGGCTCGATGGCCTGGAAAAACCACTGCAGGATATCGTGCTTACCGTGTACGCCGATAGAGAGCAGCTCAGGTTTGCAGTCGACAGGGCAACAATGGCGGACGCACACATCACGGCGGAAGCGGCAGTGCCGTGGGGCAAGCGTCTGACGGCACTGGCGCCTCAGGATGTCAGCCTGAAGACTCTGCTGCAGCATGTGGAGCTGGACATTCGCGCACAGGCCCCTGGCGCTATCCAACAATATGCAACAACCCTGATGGGAGAACCACTTGCTATCGAACTCTCCAGCGTCGAGCTTACTGCCCGGCCGGACAGTGCGTTAATGATCCGGGCCGAGGCCGCACTCAATGACAAACCTGTCACGGTGAAACTGCAGGGTGAACCGCTTGCCACGCTGCTGCAGCACCCCACCGGGCCGTGGCAGGCACTGGCTCTCAAGGTGCGGGGCGATGACATCCACCTCGATGCCAGCGGCAGTGTGGCCCGGCCGCTGGAGGCAAAGGGATTCGATGTCGGGTACACGTTGAACGGTCCCGATATCAATGCCTTGCTGCCACTGCAGGGGGCCTGGTCGATCAACGGTCACTATACCGACCAGCCGGACCGTCATGTGCTCGACGAGTTGAAGGTCACTGTTGGCAGGAGCGACATCGGCGGACGTATCGTTCTCCACCTGGACGAACCGCGGCACAGGCTGGTGGCCGATCTCAACGCCGGCCAGCTGCACGTCAACGAGATCCTGACGGACACTGCAGGGGAAACATCGACTGCCGTCGGCCTGGATCAGCCGCTTGATATTGGTGAACTCGGCGCGCTCGACCTGGACGTCGAGGTGCGGGTCCGGCAGCTCGAGGGCCTGGACAAACCGGTGCAAAACATCCTGCTGACTGCACACGCCGATAGACAGTCACTGACACTGGAACCGCTCCAGGCGACACTGGAGAATGTGCGCCTCGACGCACGTGCCCGGCTGCCATGGGGCGAACGCCTTGCGGCCCTGGGAAAGAACGGTGTCAGTATTACGCGACTGGCACAGCATGCCGATCTTGCGTTGCAGGCGCAGGCGCTGGATGGGAAAC